>JAJBTL010000207.1:0-10806 GCA_020860865.1 Planctomycetota bacterium
GCCGTGAAGACCCCCCCTCGCCGTTTTTTTCTTTTTTTTCTTTTTTCTTTCCAGGCTTTCCCTACCTTTCTAACAGTAACATTTATATAACGATAGTTCTCTCTCCAAGAGGCTGCCGGCGGTCCGTGACGGCGGATCGTGGAATATTTTATACAGGCCGTCGCCGTTTTTATTTAACGGGTGGCGGATTATTTTCTCACGTGTTTCTTAAGGACGAAAATGCCGCACTCAGACGCCATACTCCTCCACACCTGTTGCGCGCCGTGCCTGGCAGCGGCCCGGGCGACCCTGGCCGGAACGCCCGGAGGCACCTTGCCGCCGCTTGCCGGGATATTTTTCTATAATCCCAACATCCACCCGTTATTGGAGTTCCGTAGACGGGTGAAGGCGCTCCGGGTTTATCTTGAAAGGGATCGGCTGGTTGCGGAAATTGATGATGACTACGGCCTTGGCCTTTACCTTCGGGAAGTCTACGATCCCGAACTGCCCCGGCCGGAACGCTGCCGCCGCTGTTATGCGCTTCGCCTTCGGCGCACGGCCAGGGAAGCGGCGGACCAGGGCCTGGCCGGATTCACGACCACACTCCTCGCCAGCCGCGAGCAGGACCGCGACCTTGTGGCGGAGGAAGGACGGCGGGCGGCGGCGGAGTCCGGCGTCGAGTTTTACCAGGCCGATCTCAGGCAGTTTCTCCCGGACGAGAAAATGATGCGGGGGATTTACAAACAGCAGTACTGCGGCTGCGTTTTTTCCGAGGAAGAACGGTTCCGCCCGACTGCCAAACATCTTTATTTTCCGGATAACGACCCGTCCGCCGCCACCCGGCCGGACGAATAAGGACCTGTCCATGATCCGTTGGTTCCTGAAATTTGTTTGCCTGGCCGCCTTGGCGTTTGGTTTTTACCATATCGCCTTCCACGACGCGCCGGATCTGCGCATTCCCGCCGCCGGCGGGGAGCTGTTGGCCGCCAACATGCCGGGCCGGGGACCGGTCCAGCCCGAGGTCCGCGTCCTTGTCGCCGACGCCCTCGACCATGCCACCCTCACCATTAACGGCAAGGTCTGGATGCAGGCGGTGACCATGCAGATGAAAGCGGAGGACGGCACCTTTACCCAATCCGTCGCCGTCGAGGTGACGCCGACCGGGCAGGGCGTCCGCATCGGCACCGATCAATACGTCCGGGTAAGGATGAAGAATCTCGATTCCCAACCGCTCCGCCTCACCTGGCGGAACGGCAATGAACAGACCACCGTCTCCATTCCCCACGAAATCGAAATCTACGGCACCCATGTCGTCGACGGCAACCGGAAGATTCCCCGGGTCCGCGTCCTCGCCCGGCTGCCGATGGAAGAATACCTCTACGGCGTCGTCGCCGGCGAAGTCCCGTCCAACTGGCCCCTGGAAGCGCTCCGTGCCCAGGCGGTGGCGAGCCGGACCTTCGCCTATTTCGAAGTCAAGAGCCGCCGGAACGAAGAGTACGACGTCCACGCCAGCACCCAGTCCCAGGTCTGGCGGCCGTCCCTGGCGGTGGAGCCGCAGGTCAGGCGGGCGGTGGATTCGACGGCCGGCATTGTCATTACGGAAAAGAACGCGCTCATCAAGACCTTCTTCCATTCGGAATGCGGCGGCTTCACCGCCGATGCCCGGTGGGTATTCACGAAGACGCCCATCCTCGCCCTCTCGGGCGTCCGCTGTCCCCGCTGTTCCGACCGGGCCAACAAGCCGAGCCAGTGGTCGACGACCTATACCCGCCAGGAAATCGCCACCCGCCTCCGCCGGGTTGGCGTGCTCCGCCAGGGCGGGGAAATCCGGATGATTCAGGGCCTCGACGCCTACGGGAATCCCCTCGGCGGCAATCTCGGCCGGGTGGTGACGGTGGAAATCACCATGGCCGGCGGCCGCGGCCTGACGGTGCGGATACCGGCGAACCAGTTCCGCCTCGCCATGGGCGCGGATCGGAAAAACGTCGCCAGCACCTACATGGTTATTCAGGGCGGGAACGAGGCCAACATCACCTTTACCGGACTCGGCTGGGGCCATGGCGTCGGCCTTTGCCAGCACGGCGCCGCCTATGCGGCGGATACGCTTCGCTATAATTTCCTGGATATCCTGTCCCTCTATTATCCCGGGTCGAAACCGGTGCGGTTGTGGGGGCGGTAAGGCGGCGGCGCGGTGTGGAATTTTCGTAAAATTGCACAGGTGACACTGTTGTACGGCGTAGTTTGGTAGTTTTCTTCGTCAAGGCTGATACTGGACGGCACTCCGGGAAACAGCCGCTCTGTACCGGCTTGTCGATCATGGAAGGTGCGTAAATCTCTCTCTCTTTCTCTCCGCGCCTTCCATGGTCGACAAGTTATTTTTCTGCGAAAACAGAACGGCGTCCCAAAGCGGGGCGCCGTTTTTTCGTATATGGACGTGGCATCGTTTGTCCTCAATCCACGCTTATATAGCCACATACTTTCCTTCCCGGGCAAAAAACACCCCCTTTTCCTTGACCGGTTCGCCACGACTCCGTTCCCAGGCGGCGGCGTAGGCGTCGAGCTGGGCGCGATGGCGCCGGGCGGCGGCGAGGAGATTGACTCCCCGCAGCCGGTCCGACTTGTATTCAACCACCACCCAGGCGCCGTTCTCCCGGAAGACGAGATCGATGACGCCGTGAAGGACGGTCGGGACGCCGTCCCGGTCTTCCCGGACGGCGAAGGGCGTTTCCCTGAACACCTTTTCCGCCGAGGCGGCCCGCTGCCACAGGTCCGACGCGATCACGGCCCGCACCAGAACGAGGACCTCCTCCAGCCGGTCTTCGGGCAGATCGTGTTCCCGGAGCAGTTCCGCCGCCATGGCCTGAAGATCGCCGTCGCCGCCGGCCGCTTCGAGGAGCCGGTGGAGGACATCGCCGAAGCCGAGCGCTTCCTCGACCGGATCGCCGGCGATTTCCCCGAGAGCGTCTTCCGAGAGTGGCTCACCCGTTTCGTCTATGGCCGCAGGTGAAGCCGCCTGGGTCGGGGCCAGCATTTCGGGTGTGAACAGAAGGCCCTGGCGGTCGCCGGTCTTTTCCGGGACGTCTTTCTTCTTCGACACCGGCGGTGAAGCGGGCGCCTCCGGTGTCGCCGTCCGAGTGACGCGGACCGAAGCGTAGCTCCCGTCGGTGAGGCGGGGGAGGGACCGGGTGCGGTGCGCTTCCGCCGCGGCGAGGGCGTCGGCGTCGATCTCCGTCAGGAGAACCGACCGCGCCGCCGTCTTGACGGGCGGTTCCGGAAGCGCTTCGGCGATGACGGTTCCCGGCGGGATAAATTCGCTTTTCCACGCCTTGTCCGTCCCCTTGTGCACCGACACGACGAGGGCGGCGCCGGCCCGGGTGGCGGCGACGTAGTTGAGGCGGGTCTTTTCGGCGGCGAGGAACAGTTCCTCCTCCCGGGCCAGGTCGGGCCAGGCGCGGGGTTCGGCGAGGTGGATATTTCCGTGTTCCCCGGCGGTGAGGCGCATGCCGCCGACGGCCTTGCCGCCTTGGCGGCGGACGGAAAAATCGGCCGGATGTTTTTTAACGCGGCGGGTCGAAGTGAGAAACACCACCGGCGCTTCCAGGCCCTTGGTTTTGTGAAGGTTCATCACCCGGACAGCCGAGGCCGGCGGCTCCTTGGCCGCGATGGGTTCGTCCTCGGCGTGCTCCCGGTGCCAGGCCAGCCGTTCGGCCAGGGCGCCGAGGGTCGGGATGGCCGGGTTTTCGTTTTCGAGAAGTTGTAAGGCGCTTTCGAGAACGCCGGCGCCGATGGCCGGGTCGTCCCCGAGGAGGGACAACGGCCAAAGGCCGAGATCGTCCACCACCCGCCTGAGCGCCCAGACCGGCGGTTCGTCCCGGAAAAGGTTCCGGTGCCGCCGCATCGTTTCGATGGCGGACGAGATGTCCGGTTCGGGGGTGGCGGCCGGTTCCCGGAGAAGGTCGAAAACGCCGCCGGCGGTTTTCCAGTTGTAGAGGTCGACATCGGAGTAGCCGAACAACCCGCCCCGGAGCACGGCGAGGAGGAGGATGGCGTTGTCCGGATTGGCCAGGGCATCGAGGTAGGACTGGAGGAGTTCGAGACAGGGCGAGTTCGCCAGGGTGCCGCCACTGGAGACAATGCAGGCAAGGCCCTGGTTCCGGATGGCCTGGCCGTAGACGGCGGCGGACGCCGTCCGGTAGGTGACGACGAGGAAGTCGCCGGCGGTGGCCGGGCGGCTGCCGTTCCGGTCCGGAATGGGAAGGCCGGTGTCGACGGCGTGGCGGATGAAAGTGGCGATGCGGGCAGCTTCGTCCCGGACGATGTCCCGTTCGCCCCGGCCGGTTTTTCTGTCGATGCCGAGCGTTTCCAGACGGTAGACGCCGTGGAAACAGGTATCCGGCGCTGGCGGTCGGGCGGCGACGAGGGGAACGTAGGCCGGGCTGTACGCCGATTCCTCGAGGGCGAAGCGGCCGCAGGCGGCCATCGCTTCTGGTTCCGGGTTGTCGTCCGGGCGGGCGGTGAATGCCGTGTTGACCCACTCGAGGACGGAGGGGGCGCTTCGGAAATTATTGGTTAAATGAAGGACGCGGCCGCCGTGTTCGGCAATGCGCGATTTCAGTTCCTGGTAGACGACGATGTCGGCGCGGCGGAAACGGTAGATGGACTGTTTCGGATCGCCGACGATAAACAGGGCGCCGGGCCGGGGCGGACAGCGCCGCCAGTCCCGCGCCTTCATGTCCCGCGAGGCGAGGAGGAACATGATTTCCGCCTGGACCGGGTCGGTGTCCTGCACCTCGTCGACGAGGAGTTTGGCGTAACGGTCGGCGAGGTCGGCGCGGACTTCCGGGAAATCCCGGAGGAGCCGGGCGGTGCCGAGGAGGAGGTCGTTGAAGTTGAGGACGCCGTCTGCCAGGCGGAGGCGGTCGTAGAGGAGGACGGCCTCGGTATAGGCTTCGAGGGCGGCGGCGTAGACGGCGGCGAGGCAGTCGGCCCGGAACGGCTGGACGCAGTCCTGCCAGAACCGGTCGTAGGCGAGTTTTTCCGCGTCGGCGTCGTCCGGGCCGAGGCCGATGGCGTTCCATTGGGTCTTTCGGAAAAGCGGTTTTTCCGGGAACAACCGGGCCAGACGGTGCGCCGACGCCAGGTCGAGAGGGAGAGTCATCCGGAGGAATCGCCGGTCCAAAACCTGCATGAGGGGGATGAGGCGGTCGCTCTCGCACTCGGCCTCGTCCAGAAGCGGCCGGAAGCGCGTGATTGACTGGTGGTATTCGGCGACGCCGTCCAGGAAGCGGGCGGTGTCGATGTGGTCCGGGTGGGCGTCGCGGCCGGGCCAGTGGCTGACATCGGGGAAATCGGCGTATTTCATAAAGCCGGCACCGAGCGTTTCGTTGTCCAGGCCGAAGGTGCGGAAAATGGTATAGAGCCGCCGGTGTTCTCCGGCCGCCATGTCCCGGGTGAAGCGGTCCCAGGCCCGGCGGCGGTAAAGGCTGTCCTGTTCGGCGTCGAGTTCGGAAAAGTTCGGCGTCACCCCGGCCTCGACCGGCCGTTCCCGGAGAATCCTGGCGCAGAACGAATGGATGGTGCCGATGTGGCATTCCGGCAGGTTGGCGCGGGCGTCCTCGAGGTGGCGGCGCTCGTCCGGCGAGACGTCGCCGTGGGCGATTTCCCGGTCGAGGGCGGCTTCGAGGCGGGTCCGGAGTTCGCTGGCGGCCTTGGTCGTGAAGGTGACGGCGGCAAGGCGGCGCTGGCCGGCCAGGCAGCCCCGGCGCATGTCGTTCAGGAGACGGGCGACGAGGGCGGTGGTTTTGCCGGTGCCGGCGGCGGCCTCGACGACGAGGTTGGTGTCGAGATCGCGGGCGATGGCGTCGCGGGCGTCGGCGTCGGAGAGGATGGATTCGGTCATGCTTGGTTGGGCGCTTTCATGATTCATCCGTGGCGTCCATAATACAATCATTCAGGCGCCGCCGGGAACGGTGGAATCTTACTGTATTATATGTATATGAGGACCACTCCCAGTGGGGAGGGTTTCCGCGCTTTCCGTTATACGGAAAACGGGGCGGCGATGCTTGGCAAATATTCATCGGTTCAAAGTTCGCGGCTGATGGTCATGCCGAGGACGGCGCCACCGAGTTTGCCCGGAGCGTCCGGGCGGATGAGGATGGGTTGCTTGATCTGGTTTTCCGGTTTTCCCTGGGCGGCGAGGCGCTGGCGGAGGCTGTCGTAACTGCCGGTCTCGAGAAGGACGGCGCGGGGTTTGGCGAGGCGGCCGTCGTCGCGTTTACCCTGGTATTCGATGTTTCGGTGCATGAGTTCGTCATCGAAAATGGCGACGAGCTGACGGACCCGTTCGGTCAGGCGCTTTTCCTGGTGGCGGTCCAGGTCGGAGCCGCCGGTGACTTCCATAATGAGGACGTAACGGGCGACGTCCTCCTCGACCTCGTAGGTGACGCTGAAGCCGTTCAGGAGCGGGCCGTCCTCGGCCGCCAGGTCCATGGCGGCGACGACCTGGTCTTCGGTTATTTTCTCGCCGGTGGCGGACAGGACCGCGCCGGCCCGGCGTTCAAACGCCACCTCCGGCGTCCGTTCGACAAAACCGGTGACGCGGACAAGGTCGGCCAGATCGTACCGGTAAAAGCCGCCGCTCGTCGTGATGACGAGCCGGTAGAGGCCACCTTCCTCGAGTTGCCCGGGGAGGAGCGTCTCCTCGAATTCGCGGGGATTCTCGCATTCGGCCGGAATGAATTCCATAACGTGTCCGCCGATGGCGAGAACGCCGGCCGGGTCGTTGTCCCGGGTCGGCAAGGTAAACGTCCCTTCCGAGGCGCGGAGGCCGAGGCAGCGCATGGCGGTATTGCCCCACAGGGTCTTGACGTGGGGCAGGTAAAAGCTGGAAGCGCCGCCCTGCCAGGTGAGGAGGAGCTCAAGGTGCGGCCAGACCGCCGCCGGGGTCAACTGGCCGTCGGCCCGGAGAATCTCCCGGAGGGCGCGGGCCCGGCCGGGATTCGGCGTAAAGGCGGCGGCGAGGGCGCGGAGTTCCGGAGAGGCGTTCGCGTCGTCCCGGCCGGGATGGCCGTGGGCAAGGTAGTCGAGAAGGCGCGGCGCGTCCCGGTTGAGGCGGCCGGCCATGGCGACGAGGGTGGACGGATTGACCGAGGTGACGACGCGGATATTTTCTTCGGCGAGGGCGAACAGGAGAAGGTTCAGCCAGCGGTCCTCGGCGTCCGCCAGGTGCTGGATGCGGGACGGCCCCGCCATCCGCCGGCGGACCGGGATGGACTGGACGTCCAGTTGCTTGCCGCTCATGGCGCCGTAGGGGATGTCGCCGTCGGTCCGGCCCATTTCCGCCGGGCTGGCGACGACGAGGTACTTGCCGGCGTTGACGGCGGGATGATCAGTGTAGACCCGGTACATCCAGAGAAGGTGCTGGCGGTGGTGTTCCCGGATGAAGCTTTTATTGACAGGACAGAATTTCGGTTCCGACGTGGTGCCGGAGGTGAGGGAAAACATGTCCGGGCGCCCGGGGATGAGGACGTTTTCTTCGCCCCGCTTCATCCGGTCGATAAACGGGCTGAAACCGGTATAGGAGCGGATGGGCACGACTTTCCGGTATTTTTTCCAGATGTCCGGGCCGGTCAGTTCGGCAATGGCGGCGAAGTCGTGGTCGCGGCCGAATTCCGTTTCGGCGTTGGCCATGAGAATGCGCCTGAGCCCCTCTTCCTGGGTGGCGAAGGGGCGGGTCACGGCACGCTGGAAGCGGCCGACCGGGCCGGACATGACGGTGTCGAACACCCAGCCAAGAATTCTATCCATCAACGACACTTTCACCCGCTACCCCCTCGCACAAGGCTCAGTTGCTCCACGGGCTGGCGCCCGGGTGAACGGTTATCATACGGCGTGGCGTGGCGGATAACAATCCCCACTTGACCATGTTTCCGCTTGGTGTTGACTTTGGTCGCCGCTATCCGGATTATGTGGTATGGGGAATGATTCAAACTGAGCCGCGACGGAGCGGGCCGGGGAACGGACCGCCACCGGTGTCGGCGGCATGGCCCGGCCGGTCGGGCGGACGTCGTGGCGAACGGTCCGGTCGAAGCGGTTGCGGGCGAAATTTTGGGATTTTACGGGCGGAAATGGGGATTTCTGATGCCACAACAGTTCGACTTTCTCGCCAAGGCGAAACCGGCGGCCCTCTACAAATTGGTGGAAAAATTGCCGCTTGAAGAGGCGGCGATTGTCCTCACCGGCGTTCCGCACATGCTGGCGCTCCAGACCCTGGCCTATTTCCCGGAAGAAAAACAGGCGCCGTTTGTTCCCGCCATGCGTGAGGCGCGGAACCGCCCCGACACCGACCGCGACGCGGTGGCCGGGAAAATAAAGAAAGTTCTCGCCGCCGCCCGACAAGCCCGGGACAGCCAGCCGCCCCGCGAAGCTCCAGCCGCAGGCAAGATCCCGGAACCGTCTGCTTTAGCCGGCGCACCATCACTCCCGCCGGAGGACGCGCCTGCTTCCGGCCCGACCGCAATGGCTGAAACAAAACCGCCCGCCTCCGCCAGGCGGGATACTCCCGGTCAGGCCGCGCCCACGCCACCGTTGACGGAACCGGCCCGTCCGGCCCGGGGCGGCCAGCCCGGACGCCCGCCGGGGACAAACCCATACGCCCCCGCCGACGGCGCGGCGGCGGGCCGGCCCGGTGGTGGGAAGGGAGGCGGTTCGGCCCTGACCGGCGCCACGCGCGAGTCGGCGCGGCTCCGGGACGATGACCTTCTTGAAAAACACGATTCGCGGCCGTTCCGCGATCCCCTGGCGAGTGTCCTCAGTGAAGACGCCCCGGCCAAACCGGCGTCGCCGTTGAAGGGCCTCGGCAACAAGCTGAAGGAAATTCTCAAGACCACCCACGAGGAAATCAGCAAGGGTCTGATTGCCAACTCGTCGGTGGCGGACAAACTGCCGTCGCGGAAACCGTCCGACGCCCGGTCAGCGCCGCGTCCGGCGGCGAAGCGGGACCCGCGCCCGGCCAATTTCGGCAAGCCCCAGCCCTGGGTTCCCCGCGACGCCACCGAATCGCCCATAAACGGCCCGTCCCTGCCCGGCCGTCCCGATTCGAAGACAGGGAATCCCATGGCGTCCCCGCTGGCGCAGGCGGGACTGTTGGACCTGATTGGCCGGGCACAGGAGAAGCTGCTCCCAAAAGGATCGACCGGGAAAAAAGGCCCTTCCGGCAACGTGATTCATCGACAGGACCCGCGTCAGGCCGAGCCCCGGCGTCCGGCCGCGCCGACCGGGCGGAAAGGCCGTCCCGAACCGACGGAAGGGGTGGTGTCGTCCGGCATCGTGGTTGGGAAAACGCCCCGGGTGATTGGCCCGCGCCCGCCGGACGCGAAGGCCGGGCGGGACGACACGAAAAGCGCCGGCGCCCGGTCGATGGACGGCAAGGCCATCCTCGCCGCCATTCTCCGGGAGGCAGGACCAAAGGTCCGCCACACGGTTCAGGACGACGACCCGGCGCTCTTCAAGGAATTGCGGCGGCGGATGTTTTATTTCGACGACCTTATTTTTTCCGAAGACAAGGCGCTCGCCCAGGTGTTCACCGCCGCCAAGGCGGAGGACTCGGCCTTGGCGCTCCGCTTTGCCGCGCCGAAGCTCCGCGACCGGGTGCTCCGGGCGGTCAGCCCGGGACGGGCGCGTCTTCTCCTGGAAGCCGGGACCGGCCGGGCCGGAGTGGACGCTATCGAAGCGGCGCAGAAGCGCGTCCTCGGCGTGGCGTTGCAGCTTCAGGCGGCCGGGCGGATACTTATCGATCCGCGCGATCCCGACCTTGCCCGGGAATAGGGCGGAAGGAACGGGTTCATCCGGCGACAGGACTGGTTATTGCCGTCCGGGCGGTTTTGGTCAATAATGGGCTGTTCCTTCGGGGAATGGTCCCGGTCATGACATGGTCTTGACCGATTTGCCTCTGAGGACGTTGAATCACGAACCGCCTGTTTTATGTAACAGGCGCAATAAAAGGTGAAGGGTGCCGCATGCCATTATTGGAAATCAAGGGCCTGGTTAAGACCTATTCAAACCGGCGCGTCGTCGACGGCGTCGACTTCCACGTCGGGTCCGGCGAGATTGTCGGCCTTCTCGGGCCGAACGGGGCCGGGAAGACGACGACCTTCCGCATCGTCATGGGAATTATCAAGGCCGAGGCCGGGTCGGTGAAGTTGATGGACGAGGACGTCACCCGCCTGCCGATGTACAAACGGGCCCGTCACGGCATGGGCTATCTGTCGCAGGAACCGTCGATATTCCGGAACATGACGGTCGAGGACAACATCATGTCCATCCTCGAAACGCAGAACCTGTCCCGGTCCGCCCGCCGCGAGCGCCTTGCCGAACTCCTCACCGACATGAACCTGGCGCGGCTGTCCCGGTCCATCGCGCACACGCTGTCCGGCGGTGAATGGCGGCGCTTGGAGATATGCCGGGCGCTTGTCGCCAGCCCGAGCATATTGCTTCTCGACGAACCGTTTTCCGGCGTCGACCCGAAGGCCTGCGAGGACATCCAGAAAATTATCTACAGCCTGCAGGAGCGGGGCATTTCCATCCTCATTACCGACCACAACGTGTTCGAGACGTTCACCATTGTCGACCGGGCCTACATTATCCGGAACGGCAAGGTGCTGAAACACGGCACGCCGCAGGAGCTGGTCGTGGACAAGGAGGCGCGCCGCCTCTACCTTGGCGATAAATTCCTCGAATACGGCGACGCCTTCCGCCATCTTCGCGAGGAGGTGCGGCGTAAAGGGCAGGAGGCGCCGGTCATCAAAATAGGGTCGGCGACGAAGATTC
>JAJBTL010000207.1:10816-20706 GCA_020860865.1 Planctomycetota bacterium
AATTGTCTCCGCCGCATGCAAATCCGGGGGCGGAGTTTTTTTTGCGGAATTTACTCGGATTTCCTTGAATAATTCGGCGTTTTCGCATGGATTGATCGGTCGCGCCGGCGAGGCGCGGAAGACCGGCCATGTACCGCCGGACGAGGGCGGGAGTCCATTAATTTTTGACGCTTTGGCCGGGTGACCGGCTTTCCAACGATTCCATGAGGGGGGGGCTGCCAGATGACAAAGGTTTTGGACGCTGACTATATCCGCTACACCAAGCGCCACGAGTGGGCAATGCTGGAGGACGACGTGGTGACGGTGGGCATCACCGACTATGCCCAGAAAGAGCTGGAGACGGTCAGCTTCGTCGACATGCCGGCCGAGGACATCGAGGTTATCTCCGGCGACGAGGCGGCGACGGTGGAGTCGCAGAACGATTCCCTCTCGGTCATCGCGCCGCTGGACGGGACGATTGTCGAGGTCAATAGCCTCCTCGAGGACAATCCGGAATTGATCAACAGCGATCCCTACGGCGACGGCTGGCTGTTCCGGCTGGAAGTCACCGACATTTCGCCGTGGCTGGACATGCTGTCGGCCGAAGAGTACGAGGAATATCTCGGCGAATAACCGGGTGAAAGGGTTTTTGCGCTACAGGGCCGGTGTAGTTCGCAGTTCATCGCCAAGTTTTATCCGGGAAAAGCGCTACATCCCGACCGGATGACTCGGTTTTCCGATAATTCGCAACGCGTACAAGGCCGGAGTGGAGGGCGAGTGTTACGTGTAATGAAAAACATTCGACCAAAACCGGCCAAAAATTCATCGAAAACTGGAAAAAAGCGAAGGATTGTGAAAGGAATTAAATGCTTTGTTGTCAATGGGTTGTGGGTCGTTTGGGCTTGTAAACCACGGAAAATTTGCCAATTTGAGCCAAGAATTTCATTGACGGTAGAGAATTGACTGGCTATAACTGCTACTCTGAGGCTGTAATTTCGAGGTCTCGTAGTGTGTTTGTTACCGCTGTCCGCGTGTGTTATGGGTCATTGGATAGCGTTGTTGTGTGAAGAATCTGGGGAATTAAAGGCACTATATAAGTATTTGTTCAAAAATTCGTTTGTTTGTGTGTGTTTTGGATGAGTACCCTCGAGGTTGGGGCATCCATGAGGAGGAGGAATCTTATGAAGCTCATGCGTCTGGCCATGTGTGTGGCCGTTTTCGCCCTGGTGGGCGGAAGTGTTTTGTCTGAAGACATGGACGTTCGCGCCCTGCAGGCAAAGCTGGCTGCCCAGGAAGCCCGTCTCAATGACCTTCAGGCCAAGATGTACAGTACTGGTTGTGAAACAGAGAATGTTGCTGAAGGCCTCACCAGTCTTCGCAAGAACGCGGTTGTGACCATTGGCGGCACGCTCAACACCCGGTTCTTCTCCCGGAACGGCAAGGTTGATACTCAACTCCCTACGGTCGATGACGACCGGACAACCGTTTCTCAAGGAGGTCGTCGTACGGCTGCGAAGAACACTTCCAGCGGTATGCGTATCGCCGACGCCAAGCTTGAGTTCAAGATTGACGTCAACGATCATTTCGACGCCTATCTGAAGGTTGATCTGCAGGATGATGATGCCCGCGCCCACGTTGTTGAAAATTACTGGGTTCGGTGGAAAAACATCTGCAACAGCGGCTTTGGTGTCTTGGTCGGTCGCGATGGTATTAAGTATGGTTCGGGTATGGGTGCCGCTCTGGTCGATGACTGGAACTTGAACTATTCGGCTGGTGGCGACATGCCGATCAATGGTGATATTTTCAATGAAGGCGCTCCCTTTGGTGCTCTTAGCGATGCGGACCTGATGTCCTTTGGTAGTGGCTTCATTCCGCGTCACACCCACTATGACTATTCCCGTACTGTTCAGATCAACCCCTACTGGGAAACTCAGGACGGTTCGTTTAAGGCTGAAGTGTCGGTGTTCTCGGCTCTTGATACCAACAACACTGATGGCAATGTCATGAGCTATCAGCAGCTTACCGATAATGCTTTTCGTAGCCGCTCCATGAACGTCGGTTTTGAATCCTACACCGGTCGTTTGACCTGGAAGCCGGTCGAAGGCCTGACCATGACCGGTAGTGTCATGAGCCTCTATGCCAAGCATGGCGAAGGCTACTGGGGATTCAATGAAGGTAGCAATCAGGGCACATGGCTTGAAAATGCTGACTTCCGCACCGCTGCACGCAACACCGCCGTCAACTTCGGTGTTGAATACATCCCCTGCTTCTTCGATAAGCTTCGCGTCTGGGCGCAGTACAGCCACGGCTGGAATGATTTCTGGGTTGATGGTCACGATTCGGACGAAGTCAACGCCGGTCTCGAATTCGCCTTCACCGACCAGTTCTCGGTTTATGTCCAGGGTGATTACCTGACCACCAAGAATGACCAGTCCGACCTCTTCAACAAGTCCCAGGGTTGGGCCGGCAACATTGGTGTCAAGTACGTCCTCCCCTACGGCGTGAACTTCGAAGCTGGCTGGCGTCACGAACAGGTCAAGTATAAGAACCGCGGCGTCGTCGCTAATCTGGCCGATGGCACGAACCACACCAAGATCAAGAACGACACCATCTATGCTCACCTCGGCTTCAACTTCTAAGCTGAACCAAGTATAGCGTTATCGGAAACACGAAACTCAAGCGGGGCCGGTGCGAAAGAATCGGCCTCGCTTTTTATTGAAAAGCCTTTTGGAGAGCGCTGGTGTGACGCTCCGATCGTCGTTTCCGATCCTACTGTCGCGATAATCTGTGCATTGTTGGACTATGCGATTTTTTCCCGGTTGCCTAAGTGACGGACTTCCTTTATAGTATAGCATGGTACGACGTAACACGCGTTACGGCTTGATTTTACCCACGTGCGGGACGCGTGCGGCAGCGGCTTGATTGACCTGGGGGGATGGGAATGAAAACGCGCAGGCTCCGATCCGAGGAAATAACCCGGCTTGAACAGAACGGCTGCTCCGCCGTGTCGTGGACAACTATCCACGTCGACCCGAATTTCGTCATCGGCGACATGATCCGAAATGTCGAATTTTCCGGAAATATCACCCTCGGCACTTTTTCCGGCTCGCTCATGTCTACGTTGTCGACTCCGGAACGGGCCGGGCTTTACTCCTGCCGCTTGCATAACGTCAGCGTCCAAAACAACTGCCGCATCGCCTACGCCACCGTCGCCAACACGGATATCGGCGAAAGCACCCTCATTACCCATGTCCAGGCCCTGGCCCGGACCGGCGACCAGCCCTTCAGCAACGGGGTTTTCGCCCACGTCCTCGCCGAAGACGGTGCCCGATCCATACCGATCTGGCGCGGCCTCAGCGCCCAGAAGGCGCATTTGGGCTGTTATTTTAAACAGCACCCGGTTGGCACGGTCCTGGAACGGATGGCCCTGAAAGAGGCCGAATCCACTCGCCGTGAACGGTCGCAGATCGGCTCCGGCTGCCGCATCGAACGTTGCGGCACATTGGACAATGTCTGGATAGGCGACGGCGCCGTTATCCTCGGTGCGGCCTGCCTCTCTAATTGCACTGTCGAAGGTGAACCGGTCCCGGCCCGCATCGGCCAGGGCGTGACGGCCCGGAACAGCATCTTTAAATCCGCCTGCCGCGTCGACAGCGGCGCCCGCCTGGACCGCTGTTTCGTCGGCCAGGGCGTGGTGGTGGAATGTAACGCTTCGGCGACGGACTCCCTGTTTTTCGCCAACTGCCATGTCGGCCATTCCGAAGTGGTCAGCGCCTTTCTCGGGCCCTACACGGTGTCGCACCACCGGTCGACCCTGGTCCTCGCCTGCCAGAGTTCGTTCGCCAATTTCGGCAGCGGGTCCAATTCGTCCAACCACCTCTATAAACTCGGTCCGCGCCACGGCGGCGTGCTCCGGCGCGGCGTCCGTTGCGGATCGGATTCGTACCTGTTGTGGCCGTCGGACATCGGCGCCTTCTCCACCGTCGTCGGCCACCATCCGGAACATCTCGATACCGCGATGTTCCCGTTCTCCCTTATCCTGAACAAGAACGATACCTCGATCCTCATCCCAGGCGCCAACCTGTTCTCCATCGGCGCCTTCCGGGACGCCCTGAAATGGCGCGAACGGGATCTCCGGACCGGCATCGAGGAACCGGCGGATCTGGTCAACTGCGCCGTCCTCTCCCCCTATGTCATGGAAGCGATGGAACGCGGCCTCGCCCTCCTCCGGCGGGTCCAGTCGGCCCGGGGCGATCTCCGCCACGGCGGCGCCGTCATTCCGGAAGGCCGTATCGGTGCCGGCCTCACCACCTACCGCCAGGCGCGCCGGTGTTATATTGGGGAGTGCATTCTCCGGCGGCTGATTAGGGAGAGCCACGGCCAGCCGCCGACGACGGACGATTGCCTCCGCCTCCTGGAAAACATTGCCGAAGAAACGCCGCGCCCGGACGGCCGGGGCTGGCGCGATTGGGGCGGCATGCTCCTCTCCGACGCCGATGCGACGCTTATCCTGGACGGCCTCGCCGCCGGCGATGTCGAGACGGCGCAGGAGCTCCGGGATCTCCTCCACACCGCCCATGAGCGCTATACCGACCGCGAGGTGCTCTGGGCCGGACAGCGCTGGATTCGGGAATACCGCGAAGTCCGCCGCGACGCCATTCTCGATTCGGTCGAAGGCTGGCGCCGCAGCGTCCAGTTCCGCCATGAGCGGCTCCTGAAGGACCTGAACAAGGAATTCGCCCACGAGATGACCATCGGCTTCGGCATCGAAGAAGCCAAGCTCGAGGCCTTCCGCCGCGTCCGGGGCGAAGCGTCGGATCACTTCACGGTCAAACTGGTCCATGACCAGCGGGACCGCCTCCTCGCCATGGCGGAACGGATAGTGTAAAAAAACAACGCACCGTTTCTGCCTCGCCGCCCCGCGCCCCACCGTCTCTCCCGGCAGCCGGTTCCATTCCATCCCCGTTACCGGCCAGCCTCTTGCATCGCCGGCCGGTTTGCCGTCTAATAAAGAGTTACAGTAGCTCTACCGTTTATCCGAACCGCCCTCCGGAACCGCCCTCTGGGGCGCCGCCCGGCCAGTCAACAGGAACCACCCATGTCCACCTGGATGGACCGTTACAAGGAAATGCCGCTCGGCGTCTTTTCGCCCCTGGCGGAAATCCTGATTTTCAGCTTTCTCGTCTACATGCTTATAACCTTTATATACGGGACGGGGGGAGCCGGCGTGTTCCGGGGCCTCGCCATGCTTGGCGGCGCCATCTTTCTCGTGTTGTTCGTGGCGGCGAAATACCTCCACCTGGACAATGTCAGTTGGATTATCGAGAACCTGGTCAATATTTCCCTCATTGGCGTTATCGTCATTTTCCAGCCGGAAATCCGCCACGCCCTGGTGAAACTGGGCGAGACGGTCCGATTGTGGAACACGCGGGAAATCGTCCTCGACAAGGAAATCGCCGATGCCGCCATGTGGATTGCGAAAAAGGGCGGGGTCGGCGGGCTCATTGTGGTCGAGCGGGACATGCAGATAAACACCTACATTGAATCGGGGATTCTCCTGGACGCGGTCTGCAACGCTCCCCTTCTCCAGACGATTTTCACCAAGAACACGCCGCTCCACGACGGCGCCGCCATTATCCGCCAGGGCCGCATCATCGCCGCCAACTGCCTTCTCCCGTTGTCGGAAAATATCGAAATGACCCGTGGCATGGGCACCCGCCACCGCGCCGCCCTCGGCCTCGCCGAGGAGTCGGACGCCTTGACCGTGGTTATTTCCGAGGAGACCGGCCAGATTTCCGTCACCATGAACGGGGAGTTTATCCGCGATCTCGATTACGAGCGCCTCCGTTCCCTTCTTCGGAAATCCGTCTCCCAATCCGCCAACCAGTCGGAAGAGGACGAGGAGCCGGCCGGCGCCAACCTTTAACTGAAGATGGACAGCGCCGCTCGCCCGGCCGCTCCCCACTAATGCCAAGGATCTGTTTCCGATGGATGACGCCACCCTTCAACCCTCGTCGGTCACCCGCGCCATCCGCCGGCCGCCGGCGCCGCGCAGTCCCGGGTCCCGGACCCGGCTGCACTGGCCCTATGCCGTCCTGTCCCTCCTCATTGGCGCCCTCCTCTGGTTCGGCGTCGATCTGTATCGCATGCGGGAAAAAACCCTCAATGTCGATATCGAATACGAAAGCCTTCTCCCGGCCGATTGGCGCTTTACCTCGATGCCGGTCCGGACCGTCAAGGTCACTGTCCGTGGCCCCAACCAGGCGGTGGAGAATTTAACCAAAGAACAGATCACCCTGGAGCCGGAATACCCGCGCACCGCCCTTGAGCGCGATTCCTACGACGGCGGCCTGACCCTGATGCCGACCTTTGTCCACAACCTTCCGGCCGGCGTGTCGGTGGTGGCTATCCAGCCGCCCATCATTAACATCAGGCTGTCGAAGTTGATAACCAGGTACATCAATGTCGAAGCGGGCGAAATCGTCGGCACGCCGCAGGAGGGCTATGCCGTCGGCCGGGTCAACCAGATCGATCCGGTGGCGATGCCGATTTCGGCCAGCCGCGAATTTCTGTCGAAAATCACCTCAACGGACGTTATCCGCACCAAGCCGTTTTCGGTGGAAGGCGGGCGCGGTCTCGTCGGCGGCATGGTCGAACTGGAACCATTCGAAAAGGACGGCGTGACGGTGGATGTCCCCGGCTTTGTCTATATGACGGTGGAACTTGACGAGATCCCGGCCGAACGCCGTTTCGACCAGCCGTTCGAAGTCCGCGCCCTCGTCGACGCCCCGTTCGACCGGTACGGAAAACTGAACCTGTCGCCGCCGAGCGTCATCGTGACGGCGTCCGGGCCAAAGACGATAATCGACCGCCTGACCGCCAGCGAAATCACCATCTACGTCGACATGAAGGACCGCATCCCGGCCGCGCCGGGCGAGTTCAATATCAAATTGAAAGCCATCACCCCGTCCCGGGTGAGGGTGGCCCGCATCGAACCGGACACGGTAAAATGGCTGGCCGAGGAAGCCACCGCCAGCGGCGCGCCGGCCCCGGCAGCGGCACCATCGCCAGTGGCAGCGCCGGCCGCAACAGCGGCGGTTCCTGAAGAATAAGCCTCGAACATCGCGGTTGTGTCGTATTATGATTACTATACCGAAGCGCGCTGATAATTCGAATTTTTAAAGCTTTACCCTCCATGCGCGCTTCGGGCTTGGGAATGACGTTTCCCTAAAATCAAAGTGGCTTTAGTATATCGAAGCTGTTCACACCTGCGGAGAGTCATCGTGGACGAGGGTGTGGAACCGCTTCCAGTACGGACTTCCCACCGCAAGGAAGTCGGCGGACGATAGGGCCGGAACGGGTACGCCGTCCGGGCCGTCGGCCGCGGGGTTGTCCATATCGATTGAGAAGGGGATATGCATGGAGTTTTCCGGAAGCTATGTGGCGCTTGTCACGCCGTGGACCAAGGACTTGTCCGGCATCGATTTCGCCGCCCTCAAGGACCTGATCGACTGGCATGTCGAATCAGGCACCGACGGCATTCTGCCCGCCGGCACCACCGGCGAGTCCGCCACCCTCACCCACGCCGAACACAGAGAACTCGTCACCAAAACGGTCGAGTATGTCGCCGGCCGCTGCAAGGTCCTGGCCGGCGCCGGTTCGAACAGCACCCGGGAAGCCATTGAACTCGCCAAACACGCGAAGTCCGCCGGCGCCGACGCCGCCCTCGTCATCACCCCTTACTACAACCGTCCGACGCCGGAAGGGCTGTACCAGCATTTCAAGGCCGTCGCCACCGAGTGCGACCTGCCCATCATGATCTACAACGTCCCGTCCCGCACCGGCACGAACATCCTGCCGGATACGGTGGTCCGGATTAACCGGGATTTCCCGTCCGTCTGCTCCATCAAGGAAGCGTCGGGGGTGGTCGACCAGTCGAGCCAGATTATAAACGCGAGCCCGGTCCAGGTCATGTCCGGCGACGACGCCCTGGCTTTGCCTATCATGGCGGTCGGCGGCACCGGCGTCGTGTCCGTCATTGCCAATGTCGCGCCGGCCGAGACGAAGAAGCTTATCGCCGCCGCCCTGGCCGGCGACTATGCCACCGCCCGGGAATGGCACCATCGGCTGCTTCCCCTCATGAAGGCCTGTTTTGTCGAGGTCAACCCGGCTCCGGCCAAGGCGGCCCTCGACATCATGGGCCGCATGAGTGGCCGGATGCGGTTGCCGATGGTCGACATCAAGCCGGAAAGCCGGAAGGTGGTCGAGGACGCGCTGCGAAAGGTCGGACTTGTCAAGTAACGCCGCGCGACCACGCGGATCACTCACGCCGCCGTTCGCCCTCATCTCCGACATCCACTCGAACCTCCCGGCCCTCCAGGCGGTTTTCGCCGACATCACGGCGCGGGGCATCGAGCGGGTAATCTGTCTCGGGGATATCGTCGGCTATGGCCCGGCCCCGTTTGCCTGCTGGCAACTGGTCCGGGCCCGTTGTTCCATCATCATTCGCGGCAACCACGACCAGGCCCTCGGCGCCGAGGAACTCGGGAACTTCCACCCCCGGGCCCGGAGCGCTATCGAATGGACGCGGAACCAACTCCAGGACGCCGAGTTCGGCCCGCAAATCATCAAGACATTATCCAATCTGCCCCGGTCAGCCCGGGTCGGCAAATACCTCTTTGTCCACGGGTCGCCTGTCGGACCGACGATGGAGTACCTCCTCCCCGGCGATTCCTATGACAAGCCGCTCATGGCCAGGGAATTCGCCCGGGTGCCTCCCGGTGGCGTCGCCTTCAACGGCCACACCCATATTCCCGGGGTCATCGTCAAGGGAACCCGTTTTCTGCCGCCGGAGGCGCTGGCGGGGGAACGGGTCGAACTGCTCGGCCGCCAGGCCATCATCAATGTCGGATCCGTTGGCCAGCCCCGGGACGGCAATCCGCAGTCCTGCTACGCCACGGTGGACATGGGCGATGTGGTCAGCTTCCACCGGGTCGACTACGACGCCGAAGGCGTCTGCAAGCGCATCCTCGCCATCAAGGAACTCGACCCGTTCCTCGGTCCGCGCCTCCGCGCCGGTGATTGATTTTCCAGAAAATCCGGAAAAGCGGTAGTATACTGGACGACGCGCCAATGCCACCGGCATCGGCCGCTTTTCCATGGAACCGAATCAAGTCGGAGCATAGTAAAAAAGGAGCACGTGGTGAAGGACATTTATCTTGGACGCATTGTGGCATTTGCCGTTACCCCGGAGGGCAATCCGGCCGCGCTGTACCGGGTGTCGTCGCGGAGCTTCCCGAACCGGATGGCGACCTTGTCCGAGGACGGCAGCGCCCTCGCCATCGTCCCGAAGCCGGGTCACGAAACCGACGTCCGGCGGAACCCGTACATCGCCTACAACGCCCTCCGCCTCGTCCGGGACTATGCCGTCCTCACGAACGGTTCCCAGACCGATCCGGTCAGTGAAAAAATAGCCGCCGGCTACCCGGTCCGGGACGCCATCGGCCTCACCCTCCTGGCGATGGATTATGAAAAGGACTCCCTCGATACGCCGCGCATCGTCTCCGTTGCCGATCTCCGGTCGCGGGTCGGCTACCTCGGCGTCGTCCGGAAAGACGGCATCGACGTCCGGGCCTTCGAACTCGAGCCCGGCACCATGGTCCACCTCTCAACATACGAGCACAATATTCCGACCGTCCACTACCAGGGCACGTTCACGGCGAACACGGCGGCGGAAGCGTGCGACTTCGCCCTCTCTGGCGGCGACTTCGCCCATTTCCTTAATCCGGTAACGGCGGTGGCGGCGGTGGCGGTCAATGGCGCCTTTACAGTGGCGTACAAGGACAATGTGACGGAATAATTAAGCGTCACTAAAGTATTTTCAGTTAAAAGAAAATTGCATAAGTTATTCT
>JAJBTL010000407.1:0-8924 GCA_020860865.1 Planctomycetota bacterium
GAATACCCGGATCTCATCCCGGCCAAACTCATCATCGCCCGCTGCTTCATTAACCGGAAGGAATACAGTAAGTCCCTCGCCATCCTGAACGCCATCCCGGAGCATGACCGCGATTTCGACGTCACCTATTACATGGCCCTGACCCAAAGCCGCCTCGGCGATGTCCGGGAAGCCATCGCCAACCTGAAACGGGTCCGGAGCGCCTCGGCCGACACCCTCGTCCGAAAACGGGCCAACGACCTTCTTCTCCATCTCCAGGGCGAAAAAACCGTCTGTCCCGCCTGCGGCAAGCAAACCTTGTACGATTCGATGGTCGACATCGGCGACCAGACCGTCTGCACGAACTGCGCCAAGATTGTCGCCGAGGGCGGCGTTGCCGAGGAAATGGTCGACGAGGACGATATCCCGGACGACGCGCCGGTCAAGGGCGAAACGAGGCGCCGGAAGCGCCTCCGGCCACCATTGACCAAATGGGACATCCTCGTCCGCATCTTCTTCGCCCTGTTTATCCTGCCTTCCTCGTGTTCGGGGTCTACCTGCTCCAGTTTATTTCGCCGAACCACTACCGCGCCGTCCGGCCTCTCCTGCCGGCCAGTTGGACCTTCCTGCCGCCGGTCGTCACCGACGCGCCGGTATCGGCGCAACCGTCCGGGCCGGAGCCGCCACGGGTCGTCCCGACCATGCTGTTCGATTCGCCGCCGCTTACCCGGGCGGTTGTCGACGTTCCCCTTCGGCACCAGTTGTTCATAGAAGGCATGGAGGACAGGCCAGACGCGGAGTACCGGGTCGTCGTCAATCCGCCTTCCGCCGGAGCGCACAGCCTCGACGCCGCCACGGGCGAGTTCGTCTGGACGCCGGCGCCGGACGACGCCGGGAAGACCTTCACCATCACCTTCACGGGCGTCTTCACGACAATCCAAAGTATGGACCAGATTAACCGCGTCACCGTTTCGCCGCGACCGGTCTTCAAGGGCGTCGCCACCCTGCCGCCGCGCCGTCCGGGCGAGGCGACCCATCTCGTCTCGCACGATCTCTCCGGCGACGGCAGCGCCGAATTCATCGCCGTTTCCGGCCGGTTCTGGGACGGCGTCATCAGCCTCTACCAGGAAGGCGGCGACGGGTTCTACAAACTCGTCACCAACACGACCTTCCCCGGCCGTCCGGCCGGCGCCGGCGTAATCCGGGCCGGCGACGAATACTGGATAGCGGTGGCGGATTATTGGAACTCCCGGCTCCGCCTCTACGCATTCCGCTCCGGCCATATCGCCGAAATGGCCTTGTCCTTCGATCTGCCGGGACGGCCGGTCATCGCCGGCTTTGACGCGGAATCGTCCCTCGTCACCGTCCTCTGCCGCACCGGCGAGGCCATGCGGGCGGTGTCGTTCAGGCAGGAAGGGCAACTGAACACCAACCGCCTCGGCGAATGGACCCTCCCGAACGAGCCAATCTGGCAGAAGGTCGTTATCCCGACCGCCAGCGAGACAGTGCCGGAACCGCTGCCGGTCGTGGTCGGCGGCACGGCCGGGAACGGCCTGTACCTTCTCGACCCGGCGAAGACGGAACCGGTCCGCATCGCTCTCGACCGGCCCGGCGTCATCACCGACGCCGCCGCCGGTCCGGACGGGAAAATTTACATCCTTCTTCGGGACGGAGAGACCCTGACCGTCACCAGCTTTTTCGCGACGGCGGACGGCGGGGCGGGCGACGTCCGGGATCACCCGTTCGGCGCCTGGCCCGCCTTGTCCGGCCTGGCCGCGATTCGGTTCTCCGCGTCGTCGTCGGAGCCGGATGTGGTCGTCCTCGACACCGCCACCCTCCGGGCCGGTTTGGCGCTTATACCGGGCCAACCGTTGACACCGGTGGAAGTGCCGCTCCCGTCTCCGGCCCGCGTCCTCGGGAACGTCTCCACCCTGGCCAAGAAGGACGGGACCGGCACCACCCTCATGTACCTGGACGTCGCCAGGGATGTCTGGACAATCGACCTGCCGACGGCGGAAGTAAATTAAAATGAAACGACTCGGTTCCCTGTTCGCCATGCTTCTCGTCGCCTGCCTATTATCGGCGTCCGTCGTGCCCGCCGCCGACGAGGCGGAGACAGTGCGCCGGGGCGAACCGACCCCGGAACTCATGCAAACCGAGGCCGCCGCCGCCGTTCCTTTCGGCGACTGGAATGCGGACGAACTTCGGGACATTGCCCGTTCCATCCACACCCTCTCGGAACCGGTCGTGTCCGAAGTGATGTGGCGGGTGATGGCGGCGCCGCCCGAATTCGACACGATAAACTTTTTCGCCAACGCCCTCGGCTCCGACGACCCGGCCATTCGCGAAGTGTCCTTGTCGTTCCTGGTCGGCTGGTTTACCGCCGATTCCCGGCGCATCCTCATGAACACGCTGGCCCTCGAGCAAAACCCGGAGACGGTCAGCCTCATAATCGGCGGCATCGCCCGACTGCCCCGGAACCTCGCCGTGCAGGGCCTGATGGACGTCATGTTCCTCCCGGGCATCCAGGGACACATCGTCGACGAATCGGCCGAGCGGCTCCGCGCCCTTACCGAGGAGACAATCCCGAACCACCCGGGCGAATGGCGCGACTGGTGGCTGGACAACGAGGAACGGTACCAGTAACGCGATGGAGCGGTGAACTGTCGGCAGTGGATGATCCGAATATGAATGCCAGGCTGGACAACCGCCTGGCATATTTTTTCCCGGTTATTGTTGAAACGAATTGGGGGTGCGGCTATACTAGACGGTCCTCCGGCCGGGCGTTTGCCCGTGGCCGGAATGGGGAAAACGCCTTGTTCGGGGTGGTGCCGCCCGACGGGTTTTCTGCAAGTTGTTCGATAACTACTGTATCGTCGCCCCGGAACGAGGAAAAAGGTCCAACATGCTTGTTTTCGTCCGGCGGTTTGGGCGAAAAACACGCCGAAAGGAGCTTTTGCCGAAGTATCCGGCGGCGAGACGGCATTTATCGAACAACTTCTAAACACTTTCTCTTGGGATCGCCCGGATGCCCCTGCCAATCAACAGAACGCTGGTTCTGCCGCCCGGATTTCTTTGTCTCCCGAACCAGCCGACCCGGCTGTGCACGGTGATAGCCAGCGGCGTCGCGGTCACAGTGTTTGACCGGCGGCAATGCCTCGGCGGCGTCGGCCATTTTTCCCATCCGAAACGCATGGGCGGGGTATCGACGCCGGATTTCGCCGCGCCGGCCCTGGTCGGCCTTATCCGGATGTTCACAAAGGCCGGTTCCGATCCACGGCACCTCGAGACCTATCTCTACGGCGGGGCCGACAATCCGGCCGCGCCCGGCTTTGCCGGCTGCCGGGGTATGCAGAATCTCCAGGTCGGCCGGGAAATATTGGGTAAATTGGGCGTGCGTATAGCCGGGAGCGACGTCGGCGGCCGTTTCGCGAGAAAGCTTGTCTTCTACACCGGCACCGGCGAAAGCATGCTGGCGAAGGTGCCCGATATCGAGGTTTACGACTGGTATCCGCCGCCGGTGAGTCTGGCGAGCGTGTGGGATTGACACCCATGGCAGATGACGGGGAGCGGGACAGCGGCGTTTCACGAAACGCGTCCGGACCGGGCGACAGGCCGGACCGGGTCAAATCCGCTGTGGAAATGGCCCGGGAAAAGGCGCAATTTCAGGAAACGATTGTCATGCAATCGGCCGAACTTCTGAAAAAGCTGAAGATCCAGTCCATCCCGAAATCGGAATTCTCTGAACTGTCCGACCTTATATCGAACAGCTTCGGCATCAAGGTCGGCGAGAACAAGCGCACCCTCGTCACCGGACGCGTCCATCCGATGATGGACAAATACGGCTTCGCCAACCACCGGGACTTCCTTGAAGCGATTAAAAACGACAAGAGCGGCCAGCTCCTGTCCGAACTGGCCAACCGCATTTCCACGAACCACACCGCATTCTACCGGGAAGACGGCCATTTCAAACTGCTGGCGAACAAGGTCCTCCCGGCCATAGTCGAGCGGAAAAACGCCAGGGGCGACAAGGATCTTCGCGTCTGGTGCGCCGCCTGCGCCACCGGGGAGGAAGCGTATACCATCCTCTTTACCCTGATGCGCCACTTCGGCTATTCCTATTCGAGCTGGCGGGCCGGGGTTCTCGCCACCGACATCTCCGCCGACGCCCTCGCCACCGCCCGCCGCGGCGTCTACGCGGCGCAACGGGTCGAGCCAATTCCGAAGGACGTCATCAACACCTTTTTCGACCGGGTCGACCGGGACAGTTACGAGGTCAAACCGGAATACCGCCAGGAAGTCACCTTCCGGCGGCTTAACCTCATAAAGGATTCCTACCCGTTCAAGCAAAAGTTTGATATCATTTTCTGCCGGAACGTCATGATCTATTTCAGCCGGCCGACCCGGACGGAACTCATCGGCAAGCTGCACGACTGGCTTGTCCCGGGCGGGTACCTCTTTATCGGGCATTCCGAGTCCCTGGTCGGGACGTGGAAAGGCTACGACTATATCGCGCCGGCGGTCTATTGCCGGAACGACTGAGTCGCCGGTCCGCCAAAGATGAAACAGCTTTTCGATATATGCTTCAGCCAAAAACGGTTGACCGCCTCATAGTACTATGCAGCCGTTTTTCGACACCTCCAAGCAGTTGAAAGGATGCGCATGGGCGAAAAAATACGCGTACTTATCGTCGACGATTCCGCCTTGGTCCGGGATATCCTCTCGGTCGGCCTGTCCCGCGACCCGGAACTGGAAGTGGTCGGCACCGCCGCCAATCCGTTTGAAGCGGGGGAGAAAATCCCGAACCTCCGGCCCGACGTCATGACCCTCGATGTCGAAATGCCCCGGATGAACGGGCTCGAATTCCTTCGCCGCCTCATGCCCCAGTACCCGCTTCCCGTGGTCATGGTGAGCGCCCTGACGGAAAAAGGCAAGCAGCTCACCCTGGACGCCCTCGCCCTCGGCGCCGTCGACTTTGTCGCCAAGCCGAAGGCCGACCTCGCCCGGGGAATGGAACTCCTCATGGCGGATCTCACCCTGAAAATCAAAATAGCCGCCGGCGCCAAGCTGCTCCGGTACAAGCAGGAAACCCGCGTCGAGAACCAGACCGCCCGGGAAACCGCCACCCTGAAGAAAGAGGCAATTATAAATCACGCCGAACCGTCGAGCCGCGTCATCATCATCGGCGCCTCGACCGGCGGTACCGAGGCGGTGCGGGAAATCGTCACCCGGTTCCCCGAACGGACGCCGGGGATTGTCGTCCTCCAGCATATGCCTGGCGGCTTTACCCGGCTCTTCGCCAACCGCCTCGATTCCGAAACCGCCATGAAGGTTAAGGAAGCCGAGGACGGCGCCCAGATCATCAACGGCCGCGTCCTCGTCGCACCGGGCGGCAAACAGGTGCGTCTCCGGAAGGACTCCCGCACCGGCTACTCCGTCGTTCTCGAGGAGGAGAAAAACCCCGGGTCATCGCGCCGAGCGTGGACGTCACCATGTTTTCCGCCGCCGAAGTGGTCGGCAAGGCCGCCATCGGCGTGGTCCTCACCGGCATGGGCGCCGACGGCGCCGACGGCCTCAAGGCCATGCGGGACGCCGGCGCCCGGACGATGGCCCAGGACGAAGCGACGTCGGTGGTGTTCGGCATGCCGGCCGAAGCCTACAAAAGGGGCGGGGCGGAACGGTTGGTGCCGATTGGCGATATCGCCATGTCGATCATGGATCTCCTGCGGTAGTCCTGCCCGAGACGAGGTTTTAGAACGGCTTCTACAAAAAACGGCCTCCCTTTGCGGTGGCCGTTTTTGCATGGAATCTTGTTTCCCCGTAACACCGTCCCGTCGACCGTGACTCAGGCGGTCAGGGACAGTGTCCCGAAATCCGTCCGTCCAACCGCGCTCAGTATGGACAAGCGGTCCTTTACAAGCCCGTCCGGGTTGGCCGCTTCCTCCGGGTCTTGCGGCCGTTGGGCCAGGCGGCGCCGGGCCACGTCCAATTCTTCCGTCGTCGGTGCGGGCAGTCCGCCGGGCCAGCGTGGCGACTGTCCCGATTCGGCGTCGAAGCCAAGCATGGCCAGGGCCGACACCGCCGCGAATACCCGATCCTCGCGGAGCCGTTCCGTGTCTTCGGCCGCCATTGTTTCGCTGCCGCCGGCCAGGCGTTTCCCGACGCCGATGGCGTCTTCGAGGAACCCGGCGGTCAACGGCTTCGGCGCCGCCGCCGACAGGCTCACCGTGTCCGTCGCCTGGACCTGGGCGTCCTGAAGGCCGGCGACGGACTTCTTCTGCATGCCGTAGACGGACGGGACATTCTGTCGGGCGAACATCCGGCCGACATTGGTATGGTTATAACTAGTGATGGCTGACATCGCGCTCTCCTGGAGCATGGCAGGGGATGCGTTCCGCCTGCCGCACAGACCGATAAGGAACCACTGTTCTTTATCGGCTGAACAGGAGGGCGTTCTTCACTGATTATCGGGCGGAAAATGCGGTGCGGGTTGATGCCGGCCAGGGAAAATGGTCCAAAACAGAGAAACGGCTCGAAGGCGTCCCGTTATCCGGACGCTGGGGCAGGGTACTGACGGGCGTTGCTTGGAAAATTTTCCGGTCGGATTTCCTCAGCCCCGGCGAGGATTTCCGGTCGGGCTAAGGAGGAGGCGATGGGTGGTGTTGCGTACTGCTCTTTACTAATCACGACTTCGGACGGTACAGGTACCGGGGCTGTCAGGCATCCGGAAAATGGAAGTCGAGGAAGGCCCGGGCGCCGTCGTAATCGAGATCGTCGGCTTTTTGCTTGAGAAGTTTCAGAAGCATGTCGACTTCGTTCCCGAACTCGAGGCCGAGGAGCGGTTCAAGGCTGCCGGAGAACAGGCCCGAATCGCCGCTCGCCAGGGCCCGACGCATATCGACCAGGTGTTTCCGGAGGACGGCGGTGGACGCCTTGTCTTCCCGATCCCGCTGGGCGGCACGGCTGCCGTCCGGGTCGAACATCGGGGTAAAGATGCTGTCCAGATTGCGCCCGAGTTCCCGCAGTTGCCGGGCGAAATGCGGCACTTCCTGGCGGCAGAAGTCGCTGTCGCCGTTTTCCGCCGCCGTCTCCAATTCCCGGGCGGTCTTCGATAACTGGGCGCAGCCGACGCCGGCGAGGGAACTCTTCATGCCGTGGGCGGCTATTGCCAGTTCCTTGAGGGCGCCGGCATGGAGCAGGTTTTCCATCTGCGCCGCAATATCCGGAATCTTTCCCCTGAGAATCCGGAGCGTCTTCAGGTAAATTTCCTCCTGCCCGAACACCGACCCGAGGCCGTTTCGGACATCGAGGCCGGGAATTGTCTCGAGCCGGTATAGTATGGGGGAATTGTCGGGCTCCCGGCGCGCCTGGTTCATGACCGCCTGAATCATGGCGGCCGGCGCCACCGCGCGGTCGGTATGGCGCCGGGTGACGCCCTGGCCGCCGTCTTCGTCCGGTCCGGAATGGATCTGGTACTTTTCCGGAAGCCAGCGGAGAAGGACCCGCTCCAGTTCCCGCCGGTTGACCGGTTTCGCCAGAAAATCGTTCATCCCGGCGCCGAGGAGCATTTCCCGGGCGCCCGTGACCGCGTTGGCGGTAAGGGCGACGATGGCGACGTTTTTACCCCATTCGCCCATCTTCCGGAGGTTTGCCGTACACTCGACCCCGTCCATGTCCGGCATCATGTGATCCATGAAGATAAGGTCGTAGGGGACCTGTTCCGCCAGGTCGAGGGCATCGCGCCCTGAGAGGGCCTTGTCGCTGTCGAGTCCGTAAATCGACTTCAACAGGCCGGCGGCGACGGCGAGGTTGACCTCGTTGTCGTCCACAATGAGTATGCGTGCGGCGTTCGAGAAGCCCACGCGAAGACCGTCGGTATTCGTTGTGTTCTCCTTTAGCTCACCCTGTTCCATGGGGACGGTCACGGCAAAGACGCTGCCTTTTCCGGGGACGCTGTCCACCAGTTCGATAGTGCCCCCCATGAGCCTCACCATGCTGCTGGCAATGGAGAGGCCGAGGCCGGTACCCCGTAAGTTACGGTTCACGGCCCGTTCCAACTGTCCGAACGGCCTGAACAACCGGTCGCGCTCGCCGGGCGGGATGCCTGGTCCGGTGTCGTGTATTTCGAAACGGAGCCGGTTGTCGGCACACATGACGCGGAGCGTCACCCGGCCGGCCTCCGTGAATTTGATGGCATTTCCGATCAGGTTGACAAGGACCTGCCGGAGGCGGACATCGTCCGCGAACAGAACCGGCGGGATATCGTCCGCCGTCTCGACGGAGAATACGATGTCCTTGTCCTTCGCCAGGTAGAGGGCGAGGTCCTCGAGGCCGCCGAGGAACTCCCCGAAATCGAAATCGACCGGGCTCAGGGTCATCTTGTCCGCGTCCAGCTTCGACATGTCGAGGACGTCATTGACGATGGTGACGAGGTGGGCGGCGGCCAATTTAATGTCCGAGACGAATTTCCGCGGGGCATCCGCCAGGCCGGGGGGGGGGAGGAGAAGCTCCGCGATCCCGGTGATGGCGCTGAGGGGCGTCCGGATTTCGTGGCTCATATTGGCGAGGAACGTGCTTTTGATCGTCGCCGCCGTTTCCGCCGCCTGCCGCGCCGCCACCAGTTCGGTGACGTCGGCCAGCGACACCACCAGTCCCTTGACGCCGCCGTTTTCGCCGACCAGCGGCGACAGGACGATCTGGAGGAAAAACGGCTGTCCGTCCGTCTGTTCGACCGCGTCGTCGTAGAACCGCTGCTCGCCCTGGCGCATGACCTCGCGGCAGTGCCGGTGCAGATCGTCTATCCAGGCCGGATCGAGAGCGGGCGACAACACCTGCGGCAGGGTCTTCCCGGCCCGGCCGGTCGGCGCCGGGGCCAGGAGGGGCGACGGCACGCCGCTCCCGATGACATAACGCATGTTGGTGTCGAGAAGGAAGGTGCAGGTCGG
>JAJBTL010000407.1:8934-18441 GCA_020860865.1 Planctomycetota bacterium
GTTCCGGAGGAGGAGTTCGGCCGCGTCGGACTGGTCCTGCCGTTCCTCGCGGCTGGCCGAGAGTTGCCGACAGGCCTGTTCCTTCGCGTCCGCCATGTAATCGCGGGATTTTTCCGCCGCCTCCAGGAGATGCCGCAGTCGCCTGTTCTCGCCCAGAAGGTAGTCGAGATCGCGGAGCAGGGCCTCTTTTTCAGAAACGGCATTATCGGACACGGACCAGGTATCCTTTCACTACGACACTCTCCGGCTGAACCGATGGCGAATCAGGTGCGGTGGAAACGGCTTCGGGCGAGAGAGACGTCCGGAGCCCCTTTTCCCGTCCTG
The DNA here is from genome assembly GCA_020860865.1 of Planctomycetota bacterium. GTDB lineage: Bacteria > Planctomycetota > SZUA-567 > SZUA-567 > SZUA-567 > JAJBSZ01. The sequence goes on from JAJBTL010000407.1 coordinate 9,259, forward strand.
CTACAAAGCGCTATCGGCTTCCGCCTCCTCGGCCAATTTTTGCGCCCGCATCCGACGCGAACGGGCGGCTTCCCCAAAGACGTACTGAAGCCGGCGGCCCATGGTCCGCAGTTCTTCGACAAAGAACGGCAGTGTCTCCCGGCACTGGTTGTAGTCCTCCTGCCTGGCCGCATTTGTCAGCTTCGTCGCCATATCCGACAGGGCGCCGACGCCGACGCCGGCGAGAGAACTTTTCATACCGTGGACGTGGATGGCCAGTTCGTTCAGATCCCGCTGATCGAGGAGTTCGAGGAGAAGCTGGGTAATCATCGGGATTTTGTCGCAGAGGAGCTTCAGGGAATGCTCGTACATTTCGTAATCGCCGGCGGCGTTTTTCAAACCGACCCGGGAATCGATCTCCTTGATGTTGGCGAGACGTTTGTAGAACGACTTCGCCGCCTCTCGGGCCGAACCGGCCTGCTGTTTCTTAATGTGGTGACTGACCCGCAGGTGGTCCGGGAGCCAGCGGTGGAGAACGGTCTCCAGTTCGTGCTTCCGAATCGGTTTTGACAGGAAGTCGTTTATCGTCCGGAACAGCGAGTCGTTGAGGGCCGGAACGGCGTTGGCGGTGAGGGACACGATAGGCACGGTGGTATTGAAGCCGCCCAGGTTCCGGATGTGCGCGCTCGTCTCGACGCCGTTCATGGCCGGCATCATGTGATCCATGAAGATAAGGTGATACTCCGTCCGCCCGACCATCTCGATGGCTTGCGGGCCGGACAGGGCGACGTCGGAGTCGATGCCGTGGAGGGACTTCAGAAGGCCGGTGGTCAGGCTCAGGCTGATTTCGTTGTCGTCGACGACGAGGACCCGGGTGTCAGGGGAATACAGGGTGCCGGTCCGGCTCACCGTGGCCTCGACCGCCCGTTCATCGCCAAGGATCTTCGGGAGGGTGACGATGAAGGTACTGCCGTTCCCCGGGGAACTCGAGACCTCAAGAGTGCCGCCCATCAACTCGACCAGGTGCTTGGATACCGGGAGGCCGAGGCCGCTCCCGGGCAACTTGTGGTTGATTTCCGTGTCCAGGAGGACGAACGGTTGGAACAGGCGGGGAATGCTGTCCTCGTCGACGCCGATGCCGGTGTCGGAAATCTTGAAGCGAAGACAGCCGACGCCGCTGGCGACCCGGAAGGTGACGCTCCCCGTGTCGGTGAACTTGATGGCGTTCCCGATGATATTGAGAAGCACCTGCCGGAGGCGGACGTCGTCGGCGTAGAGGTGCGACGGGATGTCGCCTTCCAGTTCGTAGACGAACTCGAGGTCTTTCCGGTTGGCGAAAATGGTGGCAAGGGAGGTGATACCGTCCAGGAGTTGACGAAAGTCGAAGCTGGTCGGCACCAGGCTTCGTTTGCCGGCAATTTCCACCGCCGGGTCGAACAGGATGTTCAGGTTGGACAGAAGGACGTCGGCTTCGGCCTTGATGTCCTGAAGATATTTCCGGTGCCAACTGATAAGGGTGTCGTCGTGGAGGAGAATTTCGGCGATGGAGATGATGGCGCTCATCGGCTGTTTGAGATCGCTCTGAAGGCCGGCCGGAGATGACGGGCAGGGTGTCGCTGTCCGACTCGGCGTTGCCCGCCGGCGCGTCCTCCGGTTTCAGGACAAAGGACACGACGTCCCGTCCGTTCCAGCTCCAGAATTTGCCCCTGAGCCGTCCGGGCCAGCCGGTCAGGCGGATGTCAGGCTTTCGGGAGATGAAACGGCCGGTGCCGCTCAGGCGAACGCTGGCCGAGGTGTCCACTTTCGGGGAAATCAGTTCCAGGCGGCAGTCGCCCGGGAGCTTTCCCGAGTTGACAAGCGCGGTGAAGGCGGTCGAGCCCCAGACAATGCGGCCGTCAGACACTTCGGCGATGGCCACGGGTTCGGAGAGATACTCCGCGAATGACATAAACGAAGACGGGTCCATACCGGTTCCTATGGGTTGTACGTTCACGAGATTAGTGCATTCATATGTTTTATCATACCCCGCCCGCCGCGAATGGCAAGCACTTTCACGAACCGCATGATAACAGCTTTTTAAACTATTTGACGATCCAACCCGATTCCACGCCCGAATACAGGCGTTGCCACAGTCATACTACAATGGATGGACCACCTGAAGCGAATTTATCCTCGTCTTTTTCAGGAATGCGAATGAGCCTGCGCGACGTCGTGCCGGCACCGGGCGGATATGTCCAGTTACTTTCGATACCGCATGGACCGACCGGAATTTATCCGTCCGGCAGGAGTTGCGTAACTATGTTGTGTGGCATAAATAAAACAAGGAAAACCGCATGTGGAGAGAGGTGGAATATAGTTATCCGAGCATCCGACGCAGTTCCGCCACCTTGGCGGCTGCCGCCTCGAACTCGTACTCTTCGATTTTATTCAGTAAATCGTCAAAATCTTCTCCCATCGGTTCGAGCGCCTCGCGGGCCTCGGGAAGAAGTTCCAAACTTTCGACATCGCCCTTGGCGAGGAGCGGTTCCAGCTTTTCGAGAACCTTGAGTGCGTGCCGCCGATCGAGGAGCCGGGTCGGCCGCCGCATCACCACCGTGTCGTCCGGCACCGGTCCGATTTCGTCAAATACCCGGTGCAATTCGGTGCGGAGGCTTTCCATCTGTTCCGGGGTGTGGTTGTCCCGTCCGTCCCGGAGGGCGTCCTCGAGGGCGAGGGCTTCACAGTCGAGCCGTTCGGCGCCGATCAGGTTCGCCACGCCCTTCAGGGTATGGACGAGGCGGAAGGCGAGGTTGATGTCGTTGACGGCGAGGGCTGACCGGAAGGAATCCATAAAGGTCCGGTTGTTACGGACAAAGTTCCGGAGGATCTTCTGGTACAGTTCCTGGTTGCCGGACGACCGCTGCATGCCGAGCGGTCGGTTGATGGCGGTCGCCGGTGGCGGCGCCTCCACTTCCGCCTCGACCGGAATAGCCTCCACCAGGGACGGATCGTCGGCTTCGCCGACCGGTTTCAGGTATTGGAGGAGGCAGTCCCACAGTTCCCGGGCCGTGAACGGTTTCCCAAGGCAGGAACTCATGCCGGCTTCCTTGTACTTCTCCTGATCCGTCGTCATGACGTTGGCGGTGAGGGCGACAATGGGCGTCGTCACGTCGAGGTGGCGAATTTGTCCGGTGGCGGCGACGCCGTCCATGACCGGCATGTGGATGTCCATGAGGATGAGGTCGAACTGCTTGCCGATAAGTTCGCGTTCGCGGACCCGCTCGAGAGCGGCGGCGCCGGTCTCGGCGATAATCGTCTTCAGGCCGACCCGGGTCAGGTGCTCCCGGATGACGTCCTGGTTGATGGCGTTGTCTTCCGCCACGAGGACTTCGCCGGTGAACAGCGGCCGTTTGACCCGGCACTTCTGTTCCATCTCCGGCAGTTCGTCCGGGCTGGCGTTCGGGAAGGTGATGGTGAAGTGAAACTCGCTGCCCCGGTTCGGCTGCGACGTCACCTCGAGGGTACCGCCCATGGAATCGACGATGCTTTTCGTGATGGCGAGGCCGAGGCCGGTGCCGCCGTACTTCCGGGTGATGCCGCTGTCGGCCTGGCTGAACGGGGTGAAGATATGCTGGCCCTGTTCCTCATTCATGCCGATGCCGGTGTCGGCGACGGAAAACCGGAGCGTCGTCTCCGTGTCCGTCTCCGCGACCGTGGTAACGCCCACCGTCACCGATCCCTTGTGGGTGAACTTGATGGCGTTGGCGACAAGGTTCAAGATGGCCTGGCGGAGCTTGGTCGGATCGCCCTTGATCGGGTGTTCGAGAATATCCGCCGGGAAGCGGAGATCGATACCCTTTTCCATCGCCTTCGGGTTCGATATGGTCTGGCAGATACGGAGGACGTCGTCCAGGGAAAAGGCGATGCACTCGAGTTCGAGGCGGCCGGTTTCGATTTTTGAAATATCCAGGATATCGTTGATGATGCCGAGGAGGCCCTGGGCGCTGTCCTTGATTTTAACCAGGTAGTTCCGCGTCTCCGTTTCGGTTCCTACATGGTCCATCGCCAGTTCGGAATAGCCGACAATGCCGTTCATCGGCGTGCGGATTTCGTGGCTCATGTTGGCGAGGAATGTCGATTTCATCCGGCTCGCCTCCTGGGCCTTGATAACGGCCTGACGGAGGGCCTTTTCCTGGAATTCCATGTTGCCCTTGACCAGGGTGAGGGCGTGATTGCTCTGCACCAGGGAAGCGATGAGGAAGCTGCCGAGAAGGCTGACGACCATGAGGGCCCAATTGATCGGGTCCTTGTACCAGAGATAGGTCGGACCGATCCGGAGGTGCCAATCGGCGTTGTACAACGACATGGTCCGTTCGATAAAGCTGTGTTCCCGGCCGATGTTGTGGGTGCCGGCGATGGTTTGCATGGTGCCGTCGTCCGGGTTGACGCGCCACAGTTCGTACTCCAGCCCGGCGGCGGCGATTTCATCGAGGCCGGCCGCCTCGATAACGTCCGGATACTTCAGGGCGATGGAGACGAGGCCCCAGTAGCGCCTGGTTCCGGACTCGTCTTCCCGCCAGACCGGCAGGCGGCCGACCAGGCCCTTGCCGCCCTCGACAAGGTCGAACGGCCCGGCCATGACGATATCGTCCATTTCCCGGGCCAATAACGCCTCCCGGTTGCCGGGCCTTCCCGTGAGAAGTCGAGGCCGAGGGCGGGCTCGTTCCCTTCACGGGGGTAGACCTGGCTGATTATGCCGTCCGGGGCGATGGTGATATTCTGGATAATGTCCGAGTCGAGGACCGCCGCCGCCACTTCCTCGAAATTGTAATCCGCCTCCTTCTGAACAACGAGGGCGGCGAGGGTTTGGGTCTTATAGAAATACTTGTCGATGGTTTCCTGGATGGCGGTGGTTTTCTCGAGGAGGAGCCGTTCGACCGCCATTTCCTTGATATGGGTGTTGTTCCGGATGACCGCTTCAACCAGGAGGAAAAAGAGGATGACGGCGAGGAAATACGCTGCCACCGTCCACGGCGACAGGGACGCCTTGGCGCGGTTGCCGAACAGCCGGGTGGTGTTGAACATCCGTGTATTAATCATGTGCTCGCGTTTCCATTCGTCGGGACGGCGGGGCGAATCCGGGGACGGTCGCGCCGTTCCCAAAAACGATGCGCCGCCGGTGCGCGCACCGGTGGCGGCGGCCGCTCCGCCCGACTCCGCGGGCGCGGGCGACAAACGTGGCTGCTTTATTCCGACGAATCCATCAGCCGGGATACCGCGTCTCTGGTCGAGTAGGGGAAAATGACTTCAAACTCGTATTCGTCCCTGTCGCTCCAGTGCTGGCAGGCGTCCTGGAGCGCTTCCAGGTAGCCATGGAGATCGCCGTCAGGCAATTCCGGCAGATCGTCGTGAACGAGGAATATGCGCCGGGGCAATTCTTCCGGAAGATCCCGGAGCATGTCCCAGAACGCGTCCAGGTTTTTCCCGAAAAAGGCGGGAAACCGGAGCGCCTCGCCGGCCGCTGTGAGGAGCGCCGCCTTGTCGCGAATCCCCGCCCGCACCCGGCCGATATGGGTCGGGACAAAGCTCGAATCTATTTCAAACGGTTCGGTCACGTAGGTAAACATGGGCCCGGGGTCCTATTCGACACGCTGGAACGAGTCGTAATGGTCGTGGGAATAATACACCTCTCCGCCATCACCCAGTACCAGCCGCTGCGGACCGACGCCCCTGACGCCCGGCGTCGGCACCACATACTCCCGGTAATAACCGCGCGGCTTCCGGGGCAGGTTCCGCTCCCGGTTCTGGAACACGGCGCCGTCGTTCCGGTGGTCGGCCTTTTCTCCCCGGCGAATGCGGTCCAAGGTCGGCCGGAGATCGACATCGCCAAGGTGGAGCAACCGGCCGGTATTAATGTCGACGACACTGATGTCTCGCACCACATACCGTTCTGCGTCGCGATCACGATGGTGCGGGCCGGTACCGTTGACGGCCGGCCCGGAATCAAAAGGGCTGGTCCGGGACCCTCCGTAGCCTTGGGTTGCGCCGGGAATGCGGACCGTTCCCCCAGAACTTTCGCCATAGCCGCCGGTCTGTTCCGGAATGATGACGGTGCCGGACGGCCTTTCGCCGTAGCCGGCCGTATGTTCCGGGATATGAATCGTTCCGGACCCGGCCGATCCGGCCCCGTACCCCCGGGTTTCGGTGGGAATCCGCACCGATCCGGACGGTCGGTCGCCGTAGCCCGTTGTTTGATCAGGTATATGGATCGTCCCGGACGAACCGGTCGGTCCGGTCCCGGGACCGACCGGGAATCCGGGTATACGGATGGGACCGCTGTCGTAACCGGACGCGGCGCCGGGGCTGCGCACCGATCCGCCTTCCTGCCCGTACCCGCTCCCGTATCCGACGCTTGTATCGGGAATGCGGACAGCCGGCCCGGTCCCGGTACCATACCCGCCGCCATAACCACCGGTGGAATCCGGGATATGCACGCCGGAGCCACCGTATCCGTCCGACACGGAGGGAATGGTAACCTCACCGGCGAGGACGGGGGAAACAAGAGAAAACGTTAAAAGGAAGATGATCATCACCCCCGGTGAGAACACGCGGGTGAGGTGATTTCGAGTAAAACGGAGTATACCGTTCATGATAAGACCCCCTTGCAGAATGCGCGACGACAACGGAATGCCATCGTGCCCGCGGAAAGCGGGTATGGCGGCGTGGTCTGTATACTGTCTGGAAGAACCGTATCGGCCGACGTCGCCTCTCTAGATGATAACCGCATGCTTCGGCATTGTCAAGCGCAATTCATCATTGATACATGCATAAAACCACATTTTGCGTTAACCTCTATAATACATACGTTGGCATCGTCCACTTCATTAGGTCGGATTAGGCTGGACATGGATGAAAGTTTAGCCAGCGGAAAAACCTACATACTTTTTAGCAAGCTTTCACGTTGGCGAAGCGGTGGAGTGGAATCGCATCGGGCCCGGTAATTAATTCAGCCGCGCCCGGGATGGACGCGGCTGATTCGTCAGGTTACTTTTTCGGTTTTGACTTGGTGAATTCGTCGTAGTATTCCCGGCCAATGGTGTCTATGGCCTGGCCGATTTTTCGGTACTCCACTTCGGTCAGGTTGGCGAGGGAGACGCGGAAGGCCGGTCGCGTCGTACCGAAGCCTTCGGCCGGCAACAACACCACCCCGGCCTCGTCGGCCAGGCGGAACAGGGCCTGGTTGGGCTTCAGGGACTTGACATACCACTGGGCGAACTCTTCGCCGTACTCCTTCCGGTAAATTTCCTCGACGTCGAGGAGCTGGTAGTAGTCCACCGATTCCTCGTCGAACGGCGGCGTGCCGCAAAAGCCGTTGTAGAGTTTTTCATTCCGGCTGCGGATGAGCCGTTTCATCGCCGCCTTGTAGGCGTCCGGCTGATCCATCAGGGAAAACAGGGCGAACATAACCATCTGCACCTGGACCGGCGTGGCCAGGCCGGCGGTGTGGTTGAGGGCGACGGTGCGGCTGTCCGCCACCAGGCGATCGATGAAGCGGAGCGAATCCGGGTTCGGGGCGATTGATTCGTAGCGGTCGTGGAGTTCCTTTTTCTCGTCGTTTCCGAGCTTCTGGATCATGTCGTCGGGGATGTTGTCCCGGTTGATGGCAATCGTGCCCATGCGCCAGCCCGTGGCGCCGAAATATTTCGAGAACGAATAGACAAGGATGGTATTCCGTGGGCAGACGGCGAACAGGGAAGTGAAATTGTCCGCGAACGTGCCGTAGACGTCGTCCGTAAGGATGATGAGGTCGGGCCGTTTCGAGACAATCGTTTCGATGCGCCGGAGGTTGTCGTCGGACAATCGGACCGACGGCGGGTTGGACGGATTGACAAGGAAAAAGGCTTTGACCTTGCTGTCGAGGAGCTTGTCCAGTTCGCTGGCCGGGAACTGCCAGTGGTTTTCCTCCGAAGCCTGGAGCGGGACGGTGACGAGGCGGTAGTCGTTCAGTTTGGGAATTTCAATGTACGGGGTGAAGATTGGCAGGCCGAGGGCGATATGGTCGCCCGGGCCGAGGAGGTAGTTTTCCCGGAGGGAATTGAACAGGTAGGTCATGGCGGCGGTACCGCCTTCGGTGGCGAAGATGTCGAACTCGCCCCGGAAGGCGTGGTTCCCGATCATTTCCTTCCGGAGGTACTGGTTGACGATGATTTCGCTGATTGTCAGCATCCGGTCCGGGACCGGATAGTTGCAGCCGAGGATGCCTTCGCACATTTCGTAAATGAAATCGCCGGCCGCGAGGCCGAGATGGTCCCGCACATAGGACACGGCGGAACGAAGAAACTTGATGCCGACGTCGTCCCGGTCCTCGTGGGCGAAGATGTCGAAGCGGGCCTCGATGCCGTCCCGCTGTGGAAAGCCGCCGACCCCTTCCGGCATGTAGATCCAGGAGTTTTCCGCCTCCTGCATGGCGAAATCGCCCAGCCGGAAAAAGGCGCGGCGGGGAATGGTGGCGAGGAAGTTCGGGTTGCCGCGCCCGGCGTTCAGCATCGGTTTCTGGATACTTTTGGCGGCAACGTCAATCAGGGTGTTCTTGAGTTCGAACGGGCTCAGGTCGGCCAGTTCGGCATAATCGATTTTTTCGTCCATTGTCATTCCTTTGCTGTCCCCTCAGACCGGCTGGTAAAACCATACTGGCAATGCACCGCGAACGGCGTCAGGTAAGGGACACCACAAGCGGGCCGAGAAGGGTGAGGAACACGTTCGCCAATGCGTAGGTGATGGCGAACGGGACGGTCGGCACGGCGTTGCCGGCTTTGTTGAGGATTTCTCCGAAGGCCGGATTGGCGCTCCGGGAACCGGACAGGGCACCGGCGAAGACGGCGGTGTTTTTGTACTTGATGAGGTACTTCCCGATTACCATGGTGAGGAGGAGCGGCACCACTGTCACGAGGACGCCGGCGATGAAGATGTTCAGGCCGTGCTGCTTGACGGTCTGGACCGCCTGAAGCCCGGACTGCAATCCGACAAGGGCGACAAACCCGGCCAGGCCGAGATCCTTCAGGATCTGGATGGCGCCCGGGGGCATGTAGCCGATGTCCGGCCGCCGTATCCGGAACCAGCCGAACAGGAGACCGGAGAGGAGGGCGCCGCCGCCACTCCCGAGGGTGAGGGGAAGGCCGAAGACGCGCACGCTCAGGAGGCCGATAAGAAGCCCGAGAACCATGC
>JAJBTL010000407.1:18451-20565 GCA_020860865.1 Planctomycetota bacterium
ATGCCGAGGCCCAAATAGATAAAGTCCGTCTTCGAACTGTACACCGCCAGGTGGCCAAGGTGCTTTCCGGCCCGGGTGACGTCCTGGGGAGAACCGTAGAGGGTGAGGACGTCGCCTTTCCGGAGCTCCGTGTCCGGCTTGACGTTCTGGACAGCCTTGCCGTTCCGGCGCATGGCGACGACGAAGACGCCGTGGGTCGCCTTCTGGTCGAGGGTGTCCCGGATGGATTGGGCCGGTTTCCCGTCGAGGCCGTCTCCGGTCAGGGTGACGTCGTGGGCGATGAGGCGGAGCTGCATGTCGTCGTCCCCGAACACCTCTTCGCCAAGGAGCGGTCCGGCCTTCAGGAGGGCGTCCCGGGCGCCGACGACGAGGAGTTCGTCCCCGGACGCGACGCGCATTTCCTCGTTGACGTCAACGATGCGGTTGTCCCGCTTGATTTTTTCCACCGTCAGTTTGTACCCGGGCGCGATGGCCTCGACGTCGGCGACGGTTTTCGAAAACGCGTCCTTCAGTTTAAACACGCGGCCGAGAACCCGGGCCAGGGCCGGTTCGCCGTCGCCGGCGAGGGCGTCGGCGCTGGCGGCGATGCCGGCCTGGGCCTTGATGGCGTCGTCCCTTATTCCGGATTTCATAAACCTCGGCAGGATGTTCACGCAGATGATGATGGCGCCGAGGGAACCGAAGATATAGGTCACGGCGTAGCCGATGGCGACGTTCTGCTGGAGTGTCGTCACCTGGCTCGCTTCGAGGCCGAGACGGGCGATGGCGTCGGAGGCGGTGCCGATAATGGCGGATTGGGTCAGGCCGCCCGCCGCCACGCCGGCGGCGATCCCCTTGTCGATGTGGAACAGCTTTGCCGACACGATGACGGTGGCGAGTGCGGTGACGGCGAGACAGGCGGCGAGAACGATTTCCCGGAGCGACTGCCGGTTGAGGGACTGGAAAAACTGCGGCCCGGACTCGTAGCCGACCGCGAAAATAAACAGGGCGAACAGGACATTCTTCAACCCGTTGTCCGCCGTGGCGCCGAACTGGCTGATGAGGACGGCGACGAGGAGCGACCCGGCGACGCCGCCCAACTGGAATTTGCCGAAGCGCCACTTGCCTATCCAGTAACCAAGCGCCAGACTGAGAAAGAGGGCGATTTCCGGACTCGCCGTGAACAGGCGGTGGAGATGGCTTGATAGCCAATGCATGGAAAACCTCCTTGAAGCCCCTCGATGATGAACTCGTTAATATAATCAAATATTAACGAACTGCGTAAATGTACTGCCGCCGGGCCGTCTTTTCAACAGTTTTTCCATTTAATGGGAAATATTTCCTTCCCATACGGGGGAGGAGCGTGGATAATGCAGGACGGGCCCGGAGGGCGCCTGTGGTTGTCCATCGCCGGAACGGTGTAGAGAAAAGGACGTGCTTGTCCGGCCCGCGGGCGGACGGGGCGTTGCCGGTTTTTTACATATGATCCATTTGTTTCACCGGCGGTTTCGTTTTCGTGTCGAGTTGACCGCGGATGCGGTTTGCCGGGATTGTTTACCCTCGTCACGACGTCCGAAACCGCTTCTAAAGCAATTTGAGATATTCTGTGATATTCCGATTTGGACGCTGGGAGGAGCGGGACGGTGGCTTGAAAAAACTCCCGTATGCGACCAAGTGATAGAGTGTGTGGACACGAGTCATTTGGGCGCTTTTCCTGTCCACGACTCTACGATCTCGGAAGTATCACGATTATTCTTAAAATGCTATAGGGAGAACGGTATAATGATTCGTCTCACTCTCCTCAAGCCGGAGCAGCCGCCGGAGGAAATCGTCTTCAACGAGCCGACCGAACTCAGCGTCGGCCGGAGCGGCAGCTGCAATTGCATACTCGACTTCGACCCGCTGGTGAGCCGGATGCACGCGGTCTTTCTGGTCGACCCGCCGGTGGTCCGCATAAAAGACCTGAATTCCACGAACGGCCTCGTCATTAACGGGGAGACGTTTGGCGCATTGAGTGAACAAAAAATCCTTCAGCCCCTGGAACTCCGGGACGGAGACGAAGTGTCCATCGGCTCGTCCCGGTTTATCGTCAATGTCGTTCATGACGAACCGCCGGACGCCAAGCGTGACAGCAG
>JAJBTL010000124.1 GCA_020860865.1 Planctomycetota bacterium
GCGGCGCACAGCCTGTTGCGGCCTCCGGGACGACCCAGGCCCAGGCGGCGGCGCCGATGGCATTGGGAAGCGGGGCGACAAAACCGGTTGCCACTCCGTCGCGCAGTGAAAATACGTCAAACAACAACGAAAGCGATGGCGAGGCCGGTCTGGCCCAGGCGGTTCACGACGCCTTACGGCAGGCTCCGAGTGTTCCGGTCGAGGCGGCGGACATCATGCCGCAGTTACGCGATCTCCGCGCCCAGGACCGTCAGGTAACGGCTGAAACGCTTCAACTCATGCAGGCCCAGGCCCAGGAAGCGGCTGCCCAGGGCGGCGGCGGCGGTGGCGGCGGGGCGTCTCCGGCCGATTCGATGGAAATGCTCCAACAGGAACTGATGCTTATCGAGCAGCAGATCGCCCAGGTTCAGAAACAGATGAACGGCGGCGGCGTTCCGCAGATACCGCAGGCGAGCGCCGGCGAATCCACCGACGCGGCGGAAGCGGTGAACAGCCGGTTGGCCCTCAGTTCCGCCGCCGGCAGCAGCAGTGGCGGCAATCGCTACCCGCCTCCGGTCGTGGACGCGGACGGGCATGTCGACGGGTATATGTAGGCTGGAAGAGTTCAGGAGAGCGATTTTTCTCCGGGTGGCAAACTATACCGAATGTCGATATTTTCCCTTGCCCTGGTTTGGCGTTAGCTGGTATATACGGGATTCATTATAAAGCACACCTGGCTGTCGGGTGTGCTTTTTACGTTTTTAAAGGTGGTAATTAAGCAGTTTTTTGATTTTCACATTCATGGATTTTCCAAACTGCTCGAGGGACCGCCGTCTCTGAAGGGTGACGGGTTACCATTCATCATCGTCTCCCCCGGAGCCCACGGTGACGGCGCGGGTGCGTCCGGCGCGGCCGGAGTTGGCGCTGGTGGCCGTGTTCGGCATGGCGTTGGCATGGGCTTGCATGAGGAGGTTGTAGAAAGGGGCGAGGGCGGTGAACGCCTTTGCCACTTTTTTATGGAGGTCCTTGGCGAACAGGGCGGGCTTGTCTTCCTTGTAGATTATGGCGGTGACGCCGCGCCGTTCGAGCCAGGCGCGTTTGTTGTCCGGGTGGTCCGGGTAGCGCGGGCGCTTGTAATAGTCGCCGACGAGGGCGCAGCCGGACAGGGAGGCGACGGCCTTGTCCGCCGCCCTGAACCGTTTGTCGTCCGCGAGGACGAACTGGCGGATCTGGGCCATGACCTTCGGGGGCGTTGTGTAATACCCACAGCCGTAGTGGTGGAAGTCTGGCGTGAACTCGAAAAACCAGACCGGATGGACCATGCCTTTCGAGCGTTGGAACACCAGCCAGGAGGCGCGTTTGAACATGGATTTGTCCCGGGAGAAGCGGGTGTCCCGGTGAATGCGGCAGACCGCCCGTTTCGGCTCGGCGATAAGGAGCGGGTCCAGCTTCAAAACCGTCGGGACAAGGCTCTCGGCCAGTTCGAGCATGGGACGGCGGACGTGGTCCTCGTACTCGGCCCGGTGGCGGTTGAACCAGTCGCGGTCGTTCCGGCGGTGGTTTTCATCGAGAAAGTCGAGGCTTTTTTCCGTAAAGGGTATGGAACACTCCTGGCGTTAGGGTTTAGCGGCATTGTACCAGACGACCGTCATTCGGCAAGGCGAATTGCCTGTCTGGCCGTGAAAGACTGAACCGTTACAGTGTCGACTCCGGGCCTTTTTCGGAAGCGCGTGGTGAGACACTACGTAATTAATAAAACGGAATCCCTAACCAGTAAGCCATACTGGACCAGTTTGGCACACCATGCCGCCGATGAAAGTTTGCCCAATCCGGACAAAACAGCCGTGATGAAGAGGCAGCACAACCAGCGCCGTAAAGGCCGTTCGGGCCTCTCCGATACCGATGCGCCACTCCTGCTATTTATCACCCCACATACATTAAATATGTCCGGTGCTGTCCCGCGATCACGTTTTTGCCGGTTGCAACGACGTAATTGGCATGGGCTTCAACCGTGGGCAAAATAACCGATTCCGATAAAAATGAAAAATACGGTGGTCGGGCCTTGACTCGAGGGTCTGAAAAAATTACCCTTAAATTTGATACATGAGCTTGGGGAAACCTTCCCTGGCCCAACCGGCGTATTAATTATTTGTACTGACATGACGGTTACGGACATTTTGATTTCTTCGATTGTATAGTCTATACGGAGGCTGCGCACATGGCGCTTAAGGGAAAACTCTATTCTTCATTTTTCATTATGATCATTCTTGTCGCCCTGATGGGCGCGGTGGCCATCAGGGCGTTTTGGCGCACCAACCGGCAGGTGGAAAAGACCCGGTCCCAGGTGACTGCCATCAATGACCTGTATGTCCCGGTCAACCAGCTGGTCACCGCCGTCTACACCGACGTCAACCAGGCCTCCCTGTTCCTCCACGCCTACGGCTACAGCCGCCAGGAATCGGATTATGAAAGCGGTATGCTCAATGTCGGTCAGATCAAGGACCGTAGCGGGCAAATCGAGAAGCTTATCGCCGCGCCGGCCGGCGTCGTTATGGCCGATGCCCGGAAAGCCATGCCGGAAATCAAGGCCGATATGGAAATTGTCGAAAAGAGCGCCCAGGACCTGAAGGCGTCCATCGAACGCGTCGCCTCCATGCAGACGCAGATTGTCCAGACCCACGGCGAAATGCACCGGATGGTCGGCGCCCTCCGCGCCCGTACCGAGGCCGACCTCCGGAAGGGACTGGCCGATGCCGAGGAGCCGGGCGTGACCGCCTTTATCCAGCGGGTCTTCAACGCCAGGGACGCTCTGGAGAAAACCCGGGAATCCATTAGCGCCGTCGAGGTGCTGTTCTGGGAAGGGCGGAGCGAATTCGGCGAAGCGGCCCAGAAGAAGTTCGACGAGGCCGCCGTCGTCATCGCCGCCGCCGCCGAGGAGCTTGGCGCCTATGTCGCCGGGGCCGGCATCACTGTCGCGGAAGCCGAGGCCCTGTTCCGGAACATGGTCGAACTCATGCAGAACTACGGGCGGCAGGTGCGGAATTTCGGCACCGAATTCACCCGGAGCACAACGATAAACGCCACCACCATGGCCGCCGCCGACCGCGTCCTCAACCGCTTCGACGGCATTGACGAAGACACGGCCGAACTGACCGCCGCCGCCACTAAGGACGACTACGACTCCACCATCGACGTCGACGCCGTGGTCGACGCCTCGAGCCGGCTCTCTATTATCGTCCTTGTCATTTCCCTTATCGTCGGTTCCGGCCTGGCCATCGTCATCACCCGGGGCATTCTCGGGCCGATCAACCGGGTCATCGCCAGCCTGTCCGCCGGCGAGGAAATCATCGGTGAAGCGGCGACGAATATTTCGGAAGCGTCGCAGGACCTGGCCGAAGGCGTGACGGAACAGGCGGCCTCCCTCGAGGAAACGTCGTCCGCCCTCGAGCAGGTGTCCGCGATGACGAAGACGAGCGCCGCCAATGCCCGCCAGACCAACGACAACGTCAGGGAGACGTCCCGGATGGTTTCGGAAGGGTCGGAGTCCATGGGCGAAATGTCCGGCGCCATGACGGAAATCAACGAACGCACCGAACAGATAAGCCAGATCATCAAGGCTATCGAGGACATCGCCTTCCAGACCAATCTGCTCGCCCTCAACGCGGCGGTGGAGGCGGCGCGGGCGGGCGAGGCCGGCAAGGGCTTCGCCGTTGTCGCGGACGAGGTGCGGAACCTGTCGCAGCGTTCGGCCCAGGCGGCCAAGGACACGGCCCGACTTATCCGCGGCACGGTGGACAGTGTCAAGCGCGGTTCGGACGTTCTCGGCCGCTTGAGCCAAAGCTATTCGAGTATCGAATCCAGCATCGCCGGCATCGGCAACCTTATCCAGCAGATAACCGACGCCGCCAACGAGCAGTCCCAGGGCGTCGAGCAAATTAACGCCGCCGTCTCCCAGATGGACCGGGTGACCCAGCAGAACGCCGCCGGCGCGTCGGAGAGCGCCTCCGCCGTCACCAACCTGGAGGACCAGATTTCCGATCTGCGGAACAACATCCAGACCCTGGAGTTCATCGTGGCAGGGAAACGGCGCACCGGCAGCGCCCGCATCGCCGGCGGCAACGGCAACGGCACCCGTTCGCCCCAGCGGCAATTGCCGGCGCCGCAGCAGATGGTCATGCGGCCCGACTATATCGAATAGGATATCCCGGCCGTTCACCGGCACAAGTGTGGTACGTATGGAAGGCCGTTTACGGACGGCCTTCCGTTTTTTTGTAATGGGAATACGCGCCTTTGCCGATTTTTCTGGTGATCAGGCGCGTCACTGGAAAGATAATCGGTAACGTCGTCCCCGTATCGATTCGTCAAAGGGAGGCAAGGTCATTCGTCGACGCGCACGCCCGCAGGGTTTGTCGTACCGCTTGAACGCAGAGGAGACGCCATGAAAATCGGTTGTCCAAAGGAAATCAAGAAATACGAATACCGCGTCGGCCTCACGCCGGACAATGTCCGGGAATACCGCCGCCACGGCCATGACGTACTTGTCGAACAAGGGGCCGGACTCGGGTCCTCCTTCAGCGACGACAACTACCGGGCGGCCGGCGCCGCTATCGTTGACAGCGCCGACGCCGTCTGGTCCGACGCCCACATGATTGTCAAGGTCAAGGAGCCGCTGCCGGAAGAATACCCGCGCCTCAGGACGGGCCAAATCCTCTACACCTATCTCCACCTCGCCGCCAACGAAGGGCTGACCCGCGCCCTCCTGGATCGGTCGGTGAAGGCGGTGGCGTACGAGACGATTCGGGACAACCACGGCGGCCTGCCGCTCCTGAAGCCGATGAGCGAGGTCGCCGGCCGGCTCAGTATTCAAGAGGGCGCCAAGTGTCTCGAGAAACCGCAGGGCGGCATGGGCGTGCTCCTTGGCGGCGTGCCGGGCGTGAAGAAGGCGGATGTCCTGATCCTCGGCGCCGGCACGGTCGGCGCCAATGCCTGCAAAATCGCCGTCGGCTTTGGCGCGAACGTCACTGTCATGGATGTGAACCTCGACCGCCTGACCGCCCTCGACAACGATTACGGCGTCGCCGTCCAGACCCTGTACAGTACGGAAGGGGCGGTCGAGACGGCTATCCGCCAGGCCGACCTGGTCATCGGGGCGGTGCTTATTCCCGGCGCGGCGGCGCCGAAGATAATCAAACGGAAATACCTCCGGACCATGCGGAAGGGAAGCGTCATCGTCGATGTCGCGGTGGACCAGGGCGGCGTCGCCGAGACGACCCGGCCGACCTACCACGACGCGCCGACCTTTGTCGTCGACGACGTCGTCCATTACTGCGTCGCCAGTATGCCCGGAGCGGTGGCGAACACGTCGACCCTGGCATTGACCAACGCCACCCTGGCGCACGGCTTGGCCATCGCCACGCGCGGCCTCGAGGCGGCGGTGCGGGCGGACGCCCGGTTGTACCCGGGGGTCAATTGTTATGCCGGACAGGTAACCTGCCAGGGCGTCGCGGAGGCGTTCGGGCTGCCGTACCGCGAGTTGGAGACGCTTCTATAAGCCGGCGCCATAGCTGTTGTGCGGAAAAACCTTTTACCGTAGAATCAGTCTGATAGCGGATGTAATCTTAATTCACTCCAGGAGAAAACGATGAAAATGCCGTTTCTGTTTTTGGTGACGGTGGTTGTGTGCCTGACCGCTCCCCTATTCGCGGCGGACGAAGATGCCGCCGCCGTACAGAACCGGGTCTGGTCCCAGTACCTCGACAGCGAGGAACAGGCGGCGTTGACGCGGATGGCGGAATCGATGCCGGATGAAGATCCGCTGGCCGAACTATCGCCGGAGGATAAAATCAAGGCAATGCGGTTTATCGTCCGCCAGTTCACCGCCGCTCTGGCGCCGCCCTTGACCATGCCGACCGAAACGGTGAGCCGGGACGGCGTCGCCGGCGTCTGGTTTACTCCGGCCGGAGCCGCACCGGACAAGGTAGTACTCTATTATCACGGCGGCGGCTTTATCTATGGCGACGCCATGACAGCGGAAGCCATTGTCGGCACCCTGGCCGAAAAGGCGGGCATTCGCGGCTTCTCCCTCGACTATCCGCTGGCTCCGGAAGCGACTTATCCGGCCGCCCACGACAACGCCGTCGCCGCCTACGAGATGCTCCTGCGTGACGGTTTCAAACCGGAAAACATTGTCCTGGCTGGCGATTCGGCCGGCGGCAATCTCGTCCTCGGCACCCTTCTTCGCCTTCGGGAACGGCACATTCCGTTGCCGGCCGGGGCGTTTCTCCTGTCGCCGTGGACCCTTCTCGGCGGGAAAGAGGAATCCGTCGAACTGAAGCAGCACCTCGACCAGGGCGTCACGCTGGAGGCCGTCACCATGATGGGCTGCACCTACGCTCCCGACCACGACTGGACCGACCCGCTCCTGTCGCCGTTCTACGCCGACCTGACCGGTTTGCCGCCGCTCCTTATCCATGTCGGTTCACACGAACTCCTCCTGGACGACGCCGTCGCCGTAGCGAGGAATGCCGCCCTGGCCGACGTGCCGGTGACGCTCAGGGTCTGGCCGGGCTACGGGCATGTGTTTCAATATGCCTATACCGTCTCCGCCGCCGCCAGGAAATCACTGGACGACGGGGCGCGGTTCTTTCGGGAAGTTTTGTCCGGGACGCATTTCCGGGCGGAATGACGGTGGTGGTCGCCTGGAATGGCTGGTTCCGCCAAACACATGCATTTAAAAGCTTCGACGAAAAAAAGCCATCCGGTCGGGTGGCTTTTTTCTGGCATGCGTAACGGCGTCCGCTTTTTCAAGGAGTCTTTCAAAGGAGCCCGTTTGTCCTGGCGATTTCCCGGAAGTTCTCCCGAAGCGCTTCGTAGAGCCCGCCGAACGGTTTGTAGAGGCGGTTGTAGAGGGCGACCTGTTTCTTGTCCTGTTTTATCCGGCGGACGATTTTGATGGTGGCATCGCAGGCTTCCGGGATTGTTTTCCAGACGCCGGCGCCGACGCCGCCGGTGATCATCGCGCCGTAGGCGGAACCGGCGGTGGAGTTGGTGATGCAGGCGTCGACGCCGTAGATGTCGGCCTGGAGCTGCGACCAGACGGCGCTTTTGGCGCCGCCGCCGGACAGGCGGATTTCCGACGCTTTCACGCCCATGCCGCGCATGATGTCGAGGCTGTCCCGCATGCCGTAGGTGATGCCTTCAATCGTCGCCCGGGCCAGCATCGCCTTCGTGTGCCTGGGCGTCAGGCCGATGTAGCAGCCCCGGGCATAGGGGTCGGCGTGGGGGGTGCGTTCGCCGGTGAGGTAGGGGAGGCAGTACAGGCCTTCGGCGCCGGGCTGGACCTTGGCGGCGGCGGTGGTGATGATGTCGTAGGGGTCGACGCCTTTTTTGGCCGCCGCCGCCGCTTCCTCGCCGCAGAGGACGTTCCGGAACCACTGGTACATGCCGCCGGCCGAAAGCATGCAGCTCATCATGTGCCATTTCCCCGGGACGGCGTGGCAGAACGTGTGGACGCGGCCGGCCGGTTCCGTCTCCATCTTGTCCGTGTAAGCGAAGATGACGCCGCTCGTTCCCATCATGGCGGAAACGACGCCTTTTTTGACAATGCCGTTCCCCACCGCGCCCATGGCCTGATCGCCGCCGCCGCCGGCCACCGGCGTCCCGGCCCGGAGGCCGAGGCTCCGCGCCGCCTCCTTCGTCAGGACTCCGGAGACGACGGTCGACTCGAACACCGGCGGCAGGAGATCCATGTCGAGGTCGAGCTTGCCCATGAGCGTTTTCGACCACTGGCGTTTGGCGACGTCGAAGAGGAGGGTGCCGGAGGCATCCGTCACCTCGGCGGCATATTCCCCGGTCAGGCGGTAGCGGATGTAGTCTTTCGGGAGAAGGACTTTTTTCACCTTGTCGAAATTGCGCTTTTCGTTGTTCCTGAGCCAGAGGATTTTCGGCGCGGTAAAGCCGGTAAAGGCCGGGTTCGCCACCATGGCGAGGAGGCGCTTCTGGCCGCCGGCCCGGGAGACGATTTCCTCGCATTCCCGGCCGGTGCGCTGGTCGTTCCAGAGAAGGGCGCGGCGGATGACTTCGCCGTTCCTGTCCAGGAAGACGGAGCCGTGCATCTGGCCGGACAGGCCGATGCCGCCGATGTCGTCGGCCTTGACGCCGCCCGCTTTGAGGACGGCCCGGACCGAGGTCCGCGCCCCTTTCCACCAGTCTTCCGGATCCTGCTCGGACCAGCCGGGCCGGGGCGAATGGACCGGGTAGCCGGCGATTGCCTCGGCTTTGATAACGCCCTTGTGGTCGGCGAGAATGGTCTTGGTGCCGCTGGTGCCGATGTCGATGCCAAGCAGATACGGCATGGTGTTCCTCCTGGTTATGGGGAAGGGATGACGGCGGCGGCCGGCGCGAAGCGGGTTCGGCCGCCCGATAACATGCCCCGATTGTACCCGTGTCCCGGGCCGACTGCAAACGGCAGTGCAAGGTCGCCGCCATTTCGCGGGCGCGGCTGCCCACGAAAAAAACGCGCCATCCCGGTACGGGACGGCGCATCTTTTCGGTGCCGCGAGAGAGGAGGGGGTTCGCCGATATGTTTATCGATCAGGGGTTCGGCGTGTTTGGATTCCGGATATCGGTGCGGATATCCGTCCGGTCGATGAACCGGGGGTCGAGCCGGGAAGCGGTGATGCCGGATGTTTCCTGAACGACGATGTAATTGGTCGAATAACGGTTGCCCCAGTGGCCGGCGAAAACGCAGACGACGGCGCCAAGGATGAGGGCGACGCCGGCGGCCAGCGCCGACTTGGCGGCGGCGGAGGCGAAGCGGTCGGCCTTGATGCGGGCGCGGTCGGCGGCCTGCTGGATGCTGACGCGGGCTTCCTGCACCTGTTCCTGCACCCGGTCGAGGCCGCGACGGGCGCGGTCGACGGTGCGGTTGAAGGCGAGGATGGCGGCGTTGACTTCCTCTTCCGCTTCCGTGCGGGAGATGTTCCGGTTCTGCATGAGGGCGTTGACGGCGGCGTCCCGGTCGATGTTTTCCGTCAAGTCGTTGAAGCGGGCGCGCTGGCGGTCCATGAACTGGGCGACGACGTTGTCGAAGCTGTCCGGTTCTTCCGTCACCTGGTGGAAAGCGTTCCGGAGATCGGCGCGGACTTCCGAAACCTGGTTCCGGAGGTAGTCGGGCTGGAGCTCCTCGACGCCGGTGTCACGGAGGACGGCGTTGACCTGATCGCCAAGCTGGTCGGTGTCGATGTCGAGGTGCATGTTGGCGATGCGGTCGTAGACGCTCGAGGCCATGTCGGACACGCTGCCGCCGACGGCCGAACCGACGGTGGAGGCGACGGAAGCGGCGCCGGAGCCGACGCCACGGACCACCGAACCGACGGGGCGGACGGCGGAACCGACGGCGGCGCCACTGAAGAGGGCGCCGACGATGAGGACGACGGCCCAGACCATGAAGCCGTGTTCAGCACCTTTGGTGATGGAAAACAGGCCGGCCGCGAAGCCGCCGCCGGCGAGGCTCAAGAGGACCGAAATAACGCCCCATACGCCGAAGGCGGTGCCGAGGCCGGACATCGGGTGCGATGTCGTCGGGCTGACAACGGTGAACCCGAGCGCGACGCCAAGGACGGCCATGACGATGGATATCGCGAGCGCGGTGATGGAACCGGCAATGATACTTTGCCATGAAATGGTAAACCAGGACATTTCTATCTCCTTATATCTCCTGTAAAGCGCCGCCAAGATGGCTGCGCGAAGTCCGGAAAATATATTCCCCGACACCCGGACCCCCGGGAACGCCCCGAATAAAGGGCGAGGAGGAGGCTCCAGTAATCTATGTGTTAAAATAAACGGGATCCGGCTATAAAAATGGTTGAAACCGTAATTCTGTCCGGTTCGGCACGATGGAGAATTCCTCAACCAAAACCGGTAAACGGCCGATAACCATGGGTGAGGCTTTTTTGCGGGAGCGATCCGGTCGCCCGGACGTCCGCTTTCGCCGGCGTGTGACAGTCGCGTAGGGATGGACCGTCGCCGTCCCGTGGAACAGGCGGTCGCAACTTCTACATTAAATGTAATGTGTATTGAGAGCGAAGGTATCAACCGTGGCGCGGTTGCCGTCCAGACGGCGGCGCGTCAGGTTGCTTAACCGTGGTTATGGGGAGGCTTGAGTTCGTCATGGCTGACAAGGTCGTATTGTTAGGTATGGAGCAGGACTGCGGGTCGCGGTTGGTGCCAATCCTTGCCGTCGCCGGGATTGAACCGGTGGCGCTGGACTGGCCGGATTTTTCGCCGCGCGGCTTTGGCCGGGAACGGCCCAAGTGCGTCCTGGTCGACGTGGACAACCCGTCGGCCACGCCCATGGACCGGTTCAGCGCCGACCTTCGGAAGGCCTGGGGCGAGTATTATCCCATTGTGGCGGTGGCGGCGTCGCGGCGCTTCCGGGACGTTTCCGCCCTTCTTGACGCCGGCGCCTCGGACTGCCTGGCCAAGTCGGCGCCGGCCAAGCTGATGGAAAAGAAAATTCTCCGGGCCGTCGCCGGCGCGGTCAAACCGGCGGCGGACGAACTGACGGACGAGGTGCCGACGCCGCTCCTTGGCCTCGTCATCGGGAACGACCGCTGCATCCGCCTTGGGGACATTGCCAACGTCTACGCCGGGGTGACGCCGCGCCGGCCCGGGTACCGGCGGATGGCGCCGCCGGACGACAAGTGGCGGGGCGTTATCACGTCGGAGGCGGTGGACCGGTTTTTTGTCGGCCGTCCGGCCGGTTACCTTCTCTGGCGCCGGTTTCATCTGTTCCGGATGCCGCCGCCGGAAGAATATTCGGTGGCGGAGAAAGTCTTCCTCTCCCGTTCCGGCCCGCCGCTCCGGGCGGCGGTGGACCGGTCGCGGACGCCGGCCGGCACCGACGTCTACGCCATCGTGCCGAAGGAAAATGTCGGCGCCGGGTTTATCGCCTGTCTCCTGAACAGCCGCCTTCTCGACTTTTATTTCAACCGGTTCGGCGGCGCTTCGGACGGGCGCATCCGTGCCGAGGCGCTCCGGAACACCCCGGTGCCACGGCCGACAGCGGAAGCGTCAGCCGAGATGAACCGGTACGCCGCCCTCCTCGCCCACTTCGGGCCGAATCCGGAAAGCTGGATTGACCGGCAGTCCCGGGATGAAATTCGCGAACAGATGGACAATGCCGTTTTTCGGATGTACGGTGCCGGGGCCGAGGCGATGGCCGGGCTGGCGGCGCTCCATTTTTAGGGTTGATTTTCTAAGCCCCTTCCATGAAAACACGCCGGCCGGGCGACCCCGGACGGGGACGGGCGGTGTCGCATGGCGCCACACTGTCCGACCGGCGCCGTTCACTGTAATTTCATCACAGCGTTTGTGTAAAACGTGCGGCCATCCCCGCTTTCATTTTTCCCCGAAAAAAAAGCTTGTGTTTTCCTCCGAATTTGATTTGATAGAACCTCTTTGTAAGAGTGTGACTCCGCACGGATGCAGTCCGCGACGGAGGCGAATATACTGAAGCGCACGGAAAATCGGCTACCCGATCCTGTAGCCTCCATGCGCGCTTCAGGCGTGGAATTTACGTTCCCGAAAGTTAATATGGCTTTTGGTATATGTTTAGCGGCGGCGGCGCGCTCACGGGCGCGTCCGTCATTTTTACACGAGTTTTTCAACAAGAAAAGGGTTAATCATGAGCATGAGCCGCGACGAAATCAAGGAAAAGGTCATCGACATCACCTGCGAACAGCTGCAAGTCAGCCGCGATCAAGTCAAGGACGATTCCGCCTTTGTCGAAGACCTTGGCGCCGACTCCCTTGACATCGCCGAACTGGTCATGGAATTCGAAGACGAATTCGATCTGGAAATTCCGGAAGACGAACAGGGCATCCGCACCATCAACGCCGCCGTCGATTTCATCGCCGGCAAAATCAACAAGTAGTATATATTCTTTTATAACACCAGTTTACCGCCGGACAGCCTCGGGTCAGCCCCGCTGTCCGGCGCGAACACTGTCACGCGTGGAAGTGATTTTCCGTCGGCTCGACACCGTTGCCGGCCGGAACTCCCGGAAACGGGCGCCGGACCGGCGGCCGCCGGCACGCGTGTCTTTCGAAAGGAACGTCACCGATGCCCGACGCGCACAGGCGCCGTGTGGTTATTACCGGAATGGGCTGCGTCACGCCCATCGGCAACGAACTGGACACCACCTGGAAAAATCTTCTGGACGGCGTGTCCGGAGTCGGCGAAATAACCCTCCTCGATCATTCGAAATTCTCGGTCCACTTCGCCCACGAGGTCAAGGACTTCGATCCCACCCAGTGGATGGACCCGAAGGAGACAAAGCACACCGACCGCTTCGTCCACATGGCCATGGGCTCGGCGAAAATGGCGGTGGCCGACGCCAAACTGGACCCGGGCACCTTCGACCCGGAGCGGGCCGGCATCATCTACGCCTCCGGCATCGGCGGCATCCGTTCCATCGAGGAGCAGTACGAGCGCTATGTCGCCAAGGGCCCGCGGCGCATCAGTCCGTTCACCATTCCCCTCCTTATGATTAACGACGCTCCCGGTCAACTCGCCATCGACCTCAACTTCAAGGGGCCGAACTATTCCACCGTCACCGCCTGCGCCAGTTCCACCCACGCCATCGGTTTGGCCATGCGCCATATCCAGTGGGGCGAGGCGGACGTCATCCTGGCCGGCGGGTCGGAAGCGGGCATCTCCGTCCTCGGCCTCGGCGCTTTCATCAATATGGGCGCGCTGTCGTCCCGCAACGACGATCCGAAAACCGCTTCCCGGCCGTTCGACAAGGACCGGGACGGCTTTGTCATGGGGGAAGGCTCCGGCACCCTGGTCCTGGAAGAGCTCGAGCACGCGAAAAATCGCGGCGCGAAAATCTATGCCGAAGTCCTCGGCTACGGCTTCACCGACGACGCCTACCACATTACCGCTCCGGAAACGAGCGGGAACGGCGCTGTCCGGAGTATTTCCATCGCCATCAAGGATTCCGGACTGACCCCGGACGACATCGACTACATTAACGCCCATGGCACTTCGACGCCGTTCAACGACCGGACCGAAGCCACCGCCATCAACCAGGTCTTCGGCGCCCGGACGAAGGATGTCTCCGTCAGTTCGACGAAAGGCCATACCGGGCACCTTCTCGGCGCCGCCGGGGCGGTCGAGGCGATTTTCACCGCCAAGGCGATCAAGGAAGCCATCGCTCCGCCGACCATCAATTACCACACTCCGGACCCGGAGTGCGACATAGACGTGACGCCGAACCAGCCGAAAAAGCGCGATATCCGCTATGCCTTGTCGAACAACCTCGGCTTCGGCGGCCATAACGCCACCCTTTGCCTGGGCCGGTTCGACGGGTAGATTTTTTCTCGCCGGGACGGCGGAGCTTTACCCGCTGTCCGCGTCCGAGTGACCGGGGCCCAGAACACAGGCCCATTTTCGGGAACTGTCCGGTAGAGTCGCCAGGCGGCGAACAGCGGCCGCGCCGACCGGACCTTCCCCACCACAGGAGATTAGGAAATGCTCGAATATTTCTTCACCGAAGAACAGCAGATGATGATCGACACCGCCCGGGAAATCGGCGAAAAGAAAATTATCCCGGTCCGGGCCCAGTACGACGAGGAACAGGCCTTCCCGCACGACGTCTTCAAGGCCATCGCCGACGCCGACCTGACGGGCGTCTACATCCCGGACGAATACGGCGGATGCGCCGGCGACACCGGCATCATGAACATGTGCCTGGTCACCGAGGAACTGTCCAAGTACTGCGGCGGCATTTCCCTGTCCTTCGCCGGCACCGCCCTCGGTACCCTGCCGATTCTCATCTCCGGTGACGACGAGCAGAAGAAGCGCTGGCTCCCCCGCATCGCCTCCGGCACCCTGGCCGCCTTCGGCATCACCGAACCCGACGCCGGTTCCGACGCCGCCTCCATGCGCCCCACCGCCGTCCGGGACGGCGACGACTACATCATCAACGGCACCAAGCTGTTCATCTCGAACGGCGGCGAAGCCGACATCTATTCCATCTTCGCCATGACGGACAAGGCCAAGGGCGCCCGCGGCTGCTCCTGCTTCGTCCTTGAAAAAGGCATGGACGGCTTCACCTTCGGGAAGAAGGAAGACAAGATGGGCATCCGCGCCTCCTGCACGCGGGAACTCATCTTCCAGGACCTCCGCGTCCCCGCCGCCAACCGCCTCGGCCGCGAAGGCACCGGTTTCATGACCGCCATGAAGACCTTCGACAACTCCCGCCCGGGCGTCGGCTCCCAGGCTCTCGGCATTGCCCAGGGCGCCCTTGACCTCGCCGTCGACTACGCCCGCCAGCGGAAACAGTTCGGCCGGCCGATTATCGCCAACCAGGGCCTCCAGTGGATGCTCGCCGACATGGCGATGCAGGTCGAAGCGGCCCGCGCCCTCGTCTACGCCACCGCTCGCTGGATTGACGCCGGCGCCAAGCGTCCGACCGGCGCGTCGGCGATGTCCAAGTGCTTCGCCTCGGACGTGGCGATGAAGGTCACCATCGACGCCATCCAGGTCTTCGGCGGCGTCGGCTACACCAAGGAATACCCGATTGAAAAATACGCCCGCGATGCCAAGATCACCCAGATCTACGAAGGCACCAACCAGATTCAGCGCGACGAAATCGCCCTCGCGCTCATCAAGGAAGCGGCGCGGAAATAGCACTCCCGGAACAATGCCGCAATTGCGTTCTTTTGCGGGAAAGTTATACTTGGATACTCACGTATGGGACGGCCGATCGGGCCGTCCCATACGCACTATCCGGCACGGCAATAGATAAAACGGTATGGATATAAAAATCTCTTTTCTTCATTGAAGAATAGGGTTCCCCACGGGGAACCGGCCACTCACAAGGAGTAGAATGTGAACATCGTAGTCTGTATCAAACAGGTTCCGGACACCACCGACGTGCGGATCGATCCGGTGACGAACACGTTGGTCCGCCAGGGGGTCGAATCCATTATCAATCCCTTCGACGCCTACGCCATCGAAGAAGGCGTCCGCATCAAGGAGCGTCTCGGCTCCGGCAAGGTCATCATTGTCACGATGGGCCCGCCGCAGGCGGAAAAGGCTCTCCGCGAAGCCATCAGCCTCGGGGCCGATGAAGCCGTCCTTCTCTGCAGCCGGGCCTTCGCCGGCGGCGACACGTGGGCGACCAGCCTGACCCTTTCGCAGGCGATGAAAAAGTTGAACCCGGATGTCGTCCTCGCCGGCAAACAGGCCATCGACGGCGACACCGCCCAGGTCGGCCCCGGCATCAGTTGCCACCTGGACTGGCCGCAGGCCTGTTATGTTTCGAAAATCCGTGAAATCGAAAAAGGCCGGGCGGTTGTCGAATGCCTGATGGAGACGGGGAAGGAAGTTCTCGAGGTCGAACTGCCGGCCGTCCTCACCGTTGTCAAGGAAATCAACGAGCCGCGCCTGCCGTCCCTCAAAGGGAAGATGCGGGCGAAGAAGGCGGAAATCACCGTGTGGAACGAAGCTGACATCGAAGCCGATCCGGAAAAGGTCGGGTTGAAGGGATCGCCGACGGCGGTCAACCGGACCTTCTCGCCGCCGCGCCGCTCGGGCGGGGAAATCATCCAGGCCGAAACGAACTCCGAGGCCGGGAAGATTCTGGTCGGGAAGATCAAGGAACTGCAGATCGGTTAGGCAAATGAGGAAATGGACGTGATTTGGTCGCGGGCTTGAACGACGCGGCCGGAATCACGATTTTCTCAATCCCTTGATCAGTAACGTTACCGTTCACATATTTCACACGCGAAAACGCGACAGCACAAGGAATCGCACGATGTCGGAAAACGCTCTTATCATCAATGCGGAAAAATGCGTCGGCTGCCAGGCCTGCATCAAGGTCTGCCCCTTCGGCGCCTTGTCCATGCAGGGCAGCCTGGCCGTTGTCAACGACGCCTGCACCTTCTGCGGCTCCTGCCCGGATAGCTGCAAATTCGGCGCCATCACCCTCCACAAGGAAGAAAAAACCGCCGCCACCGACCTGTCCGCCTACAAAGGCGTCTGGGTGTTTGGCGAGCAGATTGACGGTGTTATTCAGGGAGTCGTCCACGAACTCATCGGGGAAGGCCGGATTCTCGCGGACACCCTCGGCGTGCCGCTGACCGTCCTCGTCCTCGGCCACGACATGGACGCGGCGGTCAAGGAGCTTCTTGAATACCCGGTGGACGAAGTCATCCAGGTGGACGACCCGGCACTCCAGCACTACGCGTCCGAACCCTATGCCCAGGTCGTCGCCGATCTCATCGACAAGAAGAAGCCGGAAATCTTCCTGGCCGGCGCCACCGCCATCGGCCGGAGCTTCCTGGCCCGGGTCGCTGTCCTCGTCCACACCGGCCTCACCGCCGACTGCACCGGCCTCGACATCACGCCGGAACGGCTCCTCCTCCAGACCCGGCCGGCCTTCGGCGGCAACATCATGGCCAGCATTCTCTGCGCCAACAACCGGCCGCAGATGGCCACGGTCCGCCACAAGGTCATGAAGGCGGCGGAAAAGGACGGCGGCCGGAACGGCAGCGTCGTCAAGATGAACGCGGACGGGAAACTGCTTCGCTCCCGCACGAAACGCCTCGACTGGCTGCCGGAAATCACCGACACCGTCAACCTGGTCGACGCCGATATCATTGTCTCGGGCGGCCGCGGCATGCAGAAGCCGGAGAACTTCGTCCTTATTGAAAAGCTGGCGAAGCTCCTCGGCGCCGCCGTCGGATCGTCCCGCGCCGCCGTCGACGCTGGCTGGATGCCGTACTCCCACCAGGTCGGTCAGACCGGCAAGACTGTCCAGCCGAAGCTGTACATCGCCTGCGGCATCTCCGGGGCGGTCCAGCACCTAGTCGGGATGTCGTCGGCCGACACCATCATCGCCATCAACAAGGACAAGGACGCGCCGATCTTTTCGGTCGCGACCTACGGCGTTGTCGGGGATCTGTTCGAGGTAATCCCGGCGATGATTCGCGAGTTGGGCGGCGAAGCGTAATTATCCGAAATATTTCGTTACTACTAGCTGTTCGATAACTGCTGCATCGTTTACGACAACGATCCGAAGATATAGATCAGCTTCTACAAACAAAGCCAAAAAAATAGAAGAAGGGAAAGGACAACGCTGTCCTTTCCCTTCTTGTTTTATGGCGGAAACTGTTTCAGAGATTTTCTACAATTGCCTTACACTGCGCCGTTCTTTTCTATGACTTTCTTGAACCAGTGGAAGGAATCCTTGCGGCTACGCCGGAGCGTGCCGTTCCCGGCGTTGTCGCGGTCGACATGGATAAGGCCGTAGC
Source organism: Planctomycetota bacterium (assembly GCA_020860865.1). Lineage (GTDB taxonomy): Bacteria > Planctomycetota > SZUA-567 > SZUA-567 > SZUA-567 > JAJBSZ01. The sequence goes on from JAJBTL010000124.1 coordinate 17,304, forward strand.
GTTTCATCATTTCGCCGGTGGTGAAGGACACCAGGTCGATAATGCCCCACGGCGTATAGCCCATGACATCGACGCCGTCGTGGTTGATTGCCTCGTCGACCGCCTTGATGTGCCGCTCCAGGTAGTCGATACGGTCCTTGTCGTGGATGGAACCGTCGGCTTCTATCCGGTCCTCCTGGCCGAAGCCGTTTTCCACGATAAACAGGGGGATTTGATAGCGTTCGTACAGGGTGCACAAGACGTAACGGAGGCCGGTCGGATCGATGGCCCAGCCCCAATCGCTGGTTTTCAGGTGCGGGTTGTCGACGGTATTTTCCAAGCCGCCGTTCGTGGTGTTGGTCCGCGTTTCGGCCTTGACGCCACTTTTTACGGTGGCGCTCATGTAGTAGCTGAACCCGATATAGTCGACGGTGCCGGCTTTGAGAATCTCCGCGTCGCCCGGTTGCATTTCGACCGTGATGCCGAGCCGGTCGAATTCCTTCAGTTGATAGGCGGGGTACTCGCCCCGGACCTGGACGTCGGGGAAAAAGAACCGTTTCCGCATCGCTTCCTGGGCCGCCATCACGTCGTCGGGATTGCATGAGAAGGGATACAGGGGAACGTGGGATACCATGCAGCCGATGCGGAAGTCCGGATTGATTTCCTTGCCTTTTTTCACCGCCAGGGCGCTCGCCACCAGTTCGTGGTGGCCGGCCTGGAACATCACCTGCATCTTGTTCTCGCCCGGCTGTACGGTGACGCCGGAGTTGGTCCAGAGAAAGAGCGGGTTGTCGACGTCCATCTGGTTGTTGATTTCGTTGAACGTCATCCAATACTTCACCTTGTTTTTGTAGCGTTTGAAACAGGTTTCGGCGAAGCGGACGAAGAAGTCGACAACCTTCCGGTTCCTGAAGCCGCCGTATTCTTTGGCGATGGCGAGGGGAATTTCGAAGTGGGACAGGGTGATGACCGGTTCGATACCGTGTTTCAGCAGTTCGTCGAACATTTCGTCGTAGAACTTCAGGCCTTCTTCATTGGGCGTTTCTTCGTCGCCTCTCGGGAAGATGCGGGTCCAGGCGATGGAGGTGCGGAAACACTTCAGTCCCATTTCAGCGAACAGCGCGATGTCTTCGCGGAAGCGGTTGTAGAAATCGATGCCGATATGCGACGGATAGTAGGCGTCCGGTTCAATCGTGTCGGTGATACGGCGCGGCGCATCCTTGCTGCCGGCAGTCAGGACGTCGCCGACGCTCGGCCCTTTGCCGCCGGCGTTCCAGCCGCCTTCGAACTGCACGGCGGCGCAGGCGCCGCCCCAGAGGAAATTCTTCGGAAAGGTACCCATATGCGTTCTCCTATAGTTTAGTTATGAATCCGTCTGTTTCTGAAATGGTTATTGACGATAAAAAAGTTTCCTGGAATTTCTATTCCGACACTTCTTCCGGGATATCCTTGAAGCCGATGATTCTGACCAGGATTATCGACCCGACCAAGGCAATGACACAGCCAATGACAACGCCGATGAACGAGGACCGTTGCTCAGGGCTTATCGCGTTGACGACGGTGAGGGGACCGGGCAACGACGCATAGGCGAAATACTTTACGTGGAAAAAGCTGGCGACGATGGCCCCGGCCGCGCCGGCGAGACAGCCGCAGACGAACGGCCGCTTCAGCCTGAGGGTGACGCCGTAGATGGCCGGTTCGGTGATGCCGAATATGCCGGTGACGCCGGCCGAAAGGCCGACCCGGCGCAGGTCGCGGTTCCGCGACACCAGCGCCACGCCGAGGGCGGCACCCATTTGGCCGATGACGGCGATGGTCTGGAAGGTCTGGAAGGTGTCATAGCCGAAATTCTGGAAATTGGACACGATCACCGGGGTGATGCTGTGGTGGATGCCGAATATGACCGGGACCTGCCAGAGACCGCCGACCAGGGCGCCGGCGAGGACCGGAACCGAGTCGACCAGCCAGTTGTAGCCGCCCGCGACGAGGTCGGCGCCGGTGGTGGTCAGCGGGCCGATAACGAGAATGGTCAACGGCACCATGATGGCCATGCAGAGGCCGGGGGTGAAGAACGGCTTTATGAGGCCGGGCAGGACCCGATCGAAAAAGCGTTCGACATAGGACAGGAGCCAGACCATGAAGATGGGCGGCAACACCGACGAACCGTAGGTGGTGGACGACAGGGCGAGGCCGAGGAAGTCGATCTCTTCCCCTCCCGCTATCCGGGCGGCGATGGCGTTCCAGTCCGGGCTGATTAGGGCGGCGCAGCAGATGACCGCGATGAAAATATTGCAGCCGAAATACCTGGAGGCGGTGATGCCGACGAGAATCGGCAGGAAGGCGAACGGCGTCCAGGAGATGTAATTGAATATGGCATGCGTCCCGGTGGCGGCGAATTCAGGCCAGGCCATGCGCATGAGGATAAGGACGCCCTGCAGCATGCCGGCGGCGGCAAGCATGTAGATGAACGGCGTCATCACCGCCGCCATGGTGCCGATAACCCGGTTCAAGGCGCTTTCCTTGTGTTCAGCCGCCATCTTGCCGCCTTCCGGCAGTTGTGCGGCCACCGCGCTGAACACTTCCCCGACATGGGTGCCGATGACGACCTGGAACTGGCCGGCCCGCTCCACCACGCTGATGACGCCCGGCAGGGAAGAAATCTTTTCCTTGGCGTCGGCCGGTGGCGTGGTCAGGACGAGCCGCAGCCGCGTGGCGCAGCGACTGGCGCCGTTGATGTTTTCCACTCCGCCGACCCGTTCGATTATCTCCCCGGCCAGCCTGGTATAATCCCTGATCTTCTCCGCCATTTTTCATCTCCTTGATAAATGTCGTCAACCATCCCGGAGCGGCTTTTTTCACCCTCACCCAAATGGTGCGGTGTTCTTCGGACGCTCTTCGGAATGAAATAAATAAAACAAGCTTCGCTGCAGGCAAATTTTCGCAAAACCATCCGACTACAAGCCGGCGAAACGATCCGGTTCAAGCCCGACAAGGATGTGAACATCCTTGCCTTTTTTCGGAATAAAGACGTTCAGGCCCATGGCGCGAACAGCATCGTCCTGGATTCGCCCGTTATCCCGTAGCCGCACCAGGAGCCGCGTTTCGGCAATGGGTTGGGATTGGAGGATGTTTTCGGCTCCGCCCAGGGCAGCCCGCAATTTTTCCGTTTCTTCCGACACCGGCCCGGTCGGCGCTTTCGCCTCATCGTGCGGTTCGGCGG
>JAJBTL010000306.1 GCA_020860865.1 Planctomycetota bacterium
CTTCTGGCGCGGCCGCCCCGTCAGCCTCGGCCAAGGCTGCCATGCTGAACGCCTATTCGGCAGGGAAGCGCAACATCGCGTAAGGTTTACCTATAAAGAGAATATACAAAAAGGAGAACCCGGGCGGGTTCTCCTTTTTTTTACGGACTGACATGGTCTACAAATTTCACCGGACGGTGAGAACAACGTCCGTGAACCCGTCGCGGTTGTGTCGGTCGTGACAGCCCTTCATTTCAGTGGTGCGATACTTGGTATGGTAGTAGCTACTGCGATTGTTCCTCCCGCAGGTTCCAGAATCCGTGTCCGCCGCGTTGGGCCATGAGTTGGAGGCCGATATAGCGCTTCCGGTAGGGGAATGGATAGGACGTTTCCACCCGGGCGTAGCCCTGATGGATAAGCCATTCGTTCAGGATGGTGCCGTCGTCCAGGTGGACGATGGCAAGGAGGCGGCCGTACTGGTCTTCGGCGTTCTTGCCGGTTTCAAGCCAGCAACGGCGGCCGAGGGCGCGGTCCGCCGCCGCCTTGGCCGCCGCCCGGCCGAGAGCGAGGAGGTCCCCCTTGGCGTCGACCAGGTTCATCTTGCCGAGGTCGGTGTACATCTTGCGGTTTTCGCTGGATTCCGGCGTGTCAACGCCCATAAGCCTGACCGTGCGGCCGTCGTCCAGGCGGATGGTGTCGCCGTCCAGCACCTGCGAGACAAGGTGCCAGGGCGCGTTGGCCGGTTTGGCCGTCCGCGGAACGAGGTCGCCCCGCATGCGGCCGAATTCGTCTGGACTGACATTGACCCGGGCGAATGCGTGAAAAACCCGGCTCGACTGCGGACCGAGCCGGACGGCTTTTTCATAACTCCATCCATAATATGCCATGAACGCGGCGGCGAGCATGGTCGTTAAGGACCGCCACGAGGACAGCCACGACAGACGCCGCGCGCGTTTTCGTATCCGTTTTGCCATACCTCACTATCGACCGGACCGGCACGTCGACTCCACTCTTTTCGGAATTGCCGTCTCGACGCATCGACCATGCGTCATTGTTTCCACTTTCGAAGATCTATCCCAGGAAGTTCCGCACAACGACCACTTTCTTGAAAAAACCGGCCGCGAGAAACGTCGTGCCGATGGCGAGGGAGAGAACCAGGAAAAACCGGATCTGCGGAACGGCGGACAGGTTGTCGCCGACCAGGTACTGCCAGCCGACCACGATGGGTACGTGCAGGATATAGGCGGCGAAGGTAAGCCTTCCGGCCCACTGTAGGAGCGGCAGCCGAAAGTCCATTGTCTCCCGAAACAGGACAAGGAGACCCCAACTAAAAAACACCGCCATAAATGACTCGTAAATGTCCCAGGAAGTATGGATAAAAACGCCGACGGAACGCGGCAGCCACGGCTGGAGCAGGCGGGGGGCGGCCATGAGAAGGGCGAGGACGAGGGACGCGTAACCCGCCGCGCGCGGCATTGTCGCGAACCCGTCCAGCCGCCGGGCGGCCAGACCGGTCAGTAGGCTCACTATGTACAGGGGAAGATGGGCCGGTTCCATTTGGATAAACCCGAAAACCGGTACCCACTGGTCAATCTCATAGTAACGCCGGACAAAAACGGTAAGAACGGTAATAACGAAACATTGCACCAGAATAAGCGGCATGCCGGCGCGAAGGCGCGGTCGTAGACGCCGGAGCGGTGAGCCTCCGCCACCCCGCACCCGACGATATCCCGCATACAACAAGGAATACAGGAGAAGGTGCTCGACATACCAGAGCCAACCGAAATTCATCTGCGGGATGGCAACCGGGACCGCCTTGTATCCGTCCGGTGGAACGCCGATTCCCAGGTAGACCGTGGTGTAATACCGCCACCACCCGAGCGGCGGGTTGCCGCTGAAATTGTCATAGTAGAGGTAAAAGACCAGGGGCACCAGAACGAAGAAGCCCAATACCAGCGGCAGGCCCAGATGGGTCAGCTTTGTGGTGACGAATCCCTTTCCCGCCCGCCTGTCCCATGAAGGCGGCAGAAAATACCCTGATATCATAAAGAACAACGCCATCAGGTATCCGCTGTTTATTCCAAAGGTGCGCGCCAGCCAGGGTATGCCTTCTTCGGCCGGCACCATGTATGGCCAGAAGCCGCCGGTCGCGGCGTAGGCCTGCCCGACATGGTGGAAGATCACGACCAGCGTCAATGCCACCTTGAGGTTATCAAGGTATTCCAGCTTTTCCCGCATCCCCGACCTCCTCCGGATGAGTTAAAGAATCCGTACACGGCATTTCGAATATGGTGGGTTGAGTAGGGAGGTAGTCTACCATCACCGGAACTCCCGCTGGTAAAGAAAATCCGGCTCGACCGTGGGGCAAATCGAGCAATGGGGAATTGCGGGATTATGGAGCTGCTAGACCGTCGTGTCTCGTGGCTGGATTACCTGCTCATTTAGAGTTTATGGTGGGCTTCCGGCCGGCTTCTGCCGGTTATTTTCGATGAAACGAACAATTTATAAACTTGCATACCGGAAGATTACAAGTAAACTGCTTACGGAAGTACAATAGCGTCGAATAGACGCACTGTGCGTGAGACACGAAATACCGCCAGGAAATTTATTAAATCCTGCACAGATTGTGACAGACTGCCTCCTTTACCCTATATGGATAAGGAGGCGCATTGGCATATCTCAATGGTATGCGATTTTACTTGTCAGGTCTGCAAACCCCCACCGTCACCGTCGTTTTTGGCGGCAGTCCGGTGGGGTTGCGGGGTTAGGGTCTGGCGGCCCTTCGTGTCTCGCGGCTGGGCTGTCGCCTTTTTTTGTAAAAGGTCGGCACCGGTCGCACAGACAGGTCTGCCGCCCTTCGTTTTTGGCGAAGGCATCGGCCAGAACGGAGGGCAAACAATGGGCAAAATCCCCCAACACCTACGTGAAACAATCGCTAGAAACATCCGTCAGTGCCGTGTGGACAAATTTCCCGGCAGAGGCGGCGGCAGGAGATGCGCCGAAGAATTCGGCGTCAGTCCTCAGCAATGGTCGCCGTGGGAGCGCGGTATGCGCACACCGGATGAATTGCGGTTAGAGGAGCTTGCCGCCTTTTTCAACACCACGGTGGAATGGTTGCGAAGCGATCACCGAAACGCCCATCACGCCGGCCAAAAACAATCCGTAACGACTCCCGTCATTCCCCCCGGCGCGCCTCCGGTTTTCTATTCGGTAAATTATCAGGTACTTTGCCAGATAATGATGCATGCCGCGCATGTCCAAACTCTCTGCGCCCACGCCCTGGCGGAAGGCGCGGAGAGAACCGAGTACATTCTGGGCGCTGTGAAGCAGGATGTGGTTAAAACGGATGGGGCCGCTCCTTGTGGATGAAATGCATGATGCATATTAAAAACCCGGCACGACGATAATCGTGCCGGGTCGCGGGATTGATGTCCTACCTCTACAACGTCATTCAATGACATAGTGGGAAACTTTTAAATTCCGCCGCCATGATAGCCGGTAGGGGACCGGCAACATTTACGCCACCGCCACCCGCCTCTCGGCCTGCCGTCTCTGGACCCAAGGGATGTACCAGCGCCGGTTGCAATACTTGATGGCGAGGGTGAAAATAAGCACGACACCCCACATGGCCAGGCTGATGTGCGGGCTCACCCCGTACAGATTGAGGCCGGTGGAGATTATCTGGAGGACGAGGAGGGCTAATACCGCGCCCCAGACCTTGCCGAAACCGCCGTTCGGGTCGGCGCCGCCCATGATGATGGCGAGGACGGTAAGGAGGAGGTACGAGTCGCCGTAGCCCATATTCGCCGAATTGAACCTGGCCGTCATGACGAGGCCCGCGACCACGCACATTAGACTCGAATACATGTAAATGGCGATAAGCACTTTGTGGGTGTCGACGCCGGAATAGTAGGTGGCGTTGATGTTGGACCCGGACATGTAGACGTGTTTGCCGAGTTGCGTCCGTCCGAGAAGGACGGCCGTGATTATCGCCGCCACCAGGAACACGACAAGCGGCATCGGCACGCCGAGGACGGTGCCGTTCCCGATAAACTGGATAAGAGGCGGCATGCCGCGAATCGGCCGGCCGCCGGTGACGGCAATGCCGATACCTTTGATGAGCGTCATGACGCCGAGGGTGGTCAGGGTCGGATGGACCCCGGCGTAGGCGACCATGGCGCCGATGCCGCCGCCGATGACAAGGGCGATGACGCAGGCCGAGGCAAATCCGATAACGAGCCAAATAAGTTGCAGGGCGATGCCGGCGTCGACCGGAATGAAGGTCACCCACATCCAGGCCATGAGGAGGCTGCAGAGGTTGGCGGTGACGATGATGGCGAGGTTGAACCCGGCCGAAACGAACGGCAGGAACATCGCCAGGGTCAGAAGGCCGAGTTCGGGCATCTGGAACGCCATCGATTCGAAGGTGCTGGCGGAAAGGAATTTCCCCGGCATAAGCATGGAGAAGAACAGGAGGGTGCCGAGGAGTAGGGCGGGAAGCCCGAGGGCCGGCACCTTCATGAGAATACTGTCTTTTGGTTGCATATGTTGCACTCCCTCAAGGTAATGAACCGCGTCGGATTTTGGCTGTCACGAAAGGGTGACGTCGTCGAACAGGGCGGCGGCAAAGCCGTGCCATTTCGTCGACAGTAGCGTCACGCCATTACGAAAAAACTCAGGCGAATCCGACATCCGTCTCTTTCCGCTTCCCGAGGTGGGTCGCTATCAGGGCGATGACGATGACCGGCCCGACAATGACGTCGGAGAAATACGACGACACGCCGAACAGGTTCAGCCCGTTCTTCAGAAGCCCGATGAGGAACACGCCGAGAATCGTCCCGATGACGCTTCCGCGACCGCCCGAGAACGACCCGCCGCCGAGAACGGCCGCCGCCAGCACGTCGAGTTCGCGGCCGACCAACGCGTTCGGAACCACTTCCTCGACCCGGAGCACCTGCGTCAACCCGCCCACCGCCGCCATCACGCCCATGTAGCCGTAGGCGAAGAGGTGGAGGGCGCCGAGGCGGATGCCGAGGCGGCGGGCCGCTTCGGCATTGCCGCCCATGGCGTAGAGCTGGCGGCCGGTGGTGGTGCGGTTCAACAGTATCCAGGTGACAATCGCCATAAGGACCATGATGAACGGCGCCAGGCTGACCGGGATGACTTCGGTCCCCAAGGTCAATGTCAGGGCCGATCCGCCGTAGGTGTACATCCAATCCGGCAGGGTGTAGATGGACCGTCCGCCCGAAGCATACATGAGAAGCCCGAAGAGGATACTCTGCATGCTGATGGTGACGATAATGGAGACGATGTTCAATTTGTAGATGAGGACGCCGTTCACCAGGCCAATCAGTGCGCCGAGGATAAGGGCGACGATGATGCCGACGATGGCGAAATCGGTGGCGCCGAGGGCGAAACAGATTTTCACCGTCACGTACTGCACCACCGAGGCGGTGGCGAGGAAGGAAATGTCGATGCCGCCGGTGACGAGGACGACGAGGAGGCCCATGGAGAAGATGCCGGTGACGGCGTAGCTTTCGACCATGTTGAAGAAGTTGGCCCAGGAGAAGAACGTCTCCGTCGTCAGGGAAAAGAAGGCGGCGATGATGAGCATGACTGTGGCCAGGTAGACGACGACGCGGTTGTAGCGGATTTTCTTCCGTTTAGCCATTTTCTATCACCTCCGCGAATTCGTGTTCGCTTATCCGGTCGGGGAAATATTCGCCCGCGACCGTCCCCTGCCGGAAATGAAGGATGCGATCGCAGTTGTAGTAAACCTCGGGGACTTCGTCGGAAATGATGATGACCGCGATTTTGTCCGCCGCCAACTGGTGGATAAGCCGGTAGATGGAATTCTTCGCGCCGACGTCGACGCCGACTGTCGGGGAATCGAGGATGAGGATTTTCGGATTGGTGAGAATCCACTTCGCGAGGGCGACTTTCTGCTGGTTGCCGCCGGACAGGGTGGAAATCGGATTGTCCGTGTTCGCGACCTTGACGTCCATCCGTTTGACCCATTCGTCGACCATGCTCCGCCGCTTCCGCCGGTCGATAAGATGGAACGATCCGGCCAGGCGGTCAAGGACGGTGAGGACCATGTTGTCCCCGACCGACTGCTGCTGGACAAGGCCGAGGGTGAGGCGGTCTTCCGAAAGATAACTGACGCCGGCCTTGATGGCGTCCATCTGGCTCTTGAACGTGACCGGTTTTCCGCCGACAAACATGTGGCCGCTGTCCGGGCGGGTCATGCCGAAGATGGACAGGGCCAGTTTGGTCCGGCCGGATCCGAGAAGGCCGCAGATGCCGAGGACCTCGCCTTCCTTCAAGGTGAAGTTGACGTTGTGGTATTGGTTTTTCCGGGTGAATTCCCGGACTTCCAGGACGGTTTTGTCGGTGGCGGTCCTATCGGTCTTTTTCAGGAATTCTATTTGCCGGCCGGTGATGAGTTCGGTCAGCTTCGCCTTGTCCATCTCCTTCGCCGGATAGGTGCCGACCTTGACGCCGTCCCGGATGACCGTGACCCGGTCCGAGACTTCGAGGACTTCGTCCAGCCGGTGGTTGACGAAGATGATGGCGATGCCTTTTCCCTTGAGGTAGCGGACCGTGTCCAGGAGGTGGTTCACTTCGACGCGGGTCAAAGAGGCGGTCGGCTCGTCCATGATGACCAATTTCGCGTCGGCGACGAGGGCGCGGCAAATCGCCACCTGCTGCCGCTGGGCGATGGACAGTTCCTCCACCCGGTCGTCCAGATCGATGTCGAACTGGAGTTCCTGGAGGATTTCCTTCGCCTTGTTCCGGAGGCGTTTTTTCCGATAGTAGCCAATGCCTTCCAGGTTGTACTCGAAGGCGATATTTTCGTAGACGGTGAGGTTCGGGAACAGGGCCAGGTCCTGGTAGATAACCTGGACGCCGTAGGCGCGGGACTCCTGGGGCGTGAGTTCGGAATGTTCCTGTCCGCCGATGCGGATACTGGCGCCGCGATCGGGCTGGTAGGCGCCGGAGATGACTTTGGCGAGGGTGCTTTTGCCGCAGCCGTTGGCGCCGCAGAGGCAGTGGACTTCGCCGCGCTCGAGTTCGAGATCGACGTCTTTCAGGGCGTAGTTGCCGCCAAAACGTTTGGACACGCTTTTCAGGGAGATAATCGATTCCCGGGTCGGCGACGCGGCGGCGGCGGTTTGGCCGGGCGCGTCCGGACGCGGTTCGTGCCGGGCCGTGAGGTTCGGGTCGGCGACGGCTGATTCGGGTGTGGTCATGGAGCTCTCTCCAGGCAGTCGACAACCAGCCCCCGTTCCGGTCGAGAATTCCGGCCGGAACAAGGGCGACTGTCGGTTACGGGATTGCTTTTTCGGGCGTGACGCTTTTTCTCCAGTCCGTCGGTGCGGTACGGACAAGACAGCCGGTGGAACGGTTGGCGGGCGGCACAATCACAAATGGGATCGTGCCGCCCCCTGTATCCATACGGGTTACAACCCCATTTCGACCAGGCGGTCGATGTTGTCGATGTCGAGGGATTCGAGTTCCTGACCGAGGAGGACGCGGTTTTCGGCGTCGACGGTGACCTTGCCCATGCCTTCAATAACCATGCCGTCCGTTATTGGCGTGCCGTCCATGAGCATGCGGCCGAGGCGGACAAACACTTCGCCGGCGACCATCGGGTTCCAGGTGAAGCCGCCACGGATGGCGCCCTGCTTGACGAGGCGTTCGCCTTGGCCGGCGGAGAAGGCGCCGAAGACGACGACGTCGTCCTTTTTGCCGCGTTGGAGAACGGCGCGGCCGGCGCCGATCGGGCCCTGCGAACCAAAGGTTAGGATGCCCTTCAGGTCAGGGTATTTGCCGAGGAGTTCGATGGTGGTGCGCATGGTGTCGTCCATGGATTCGGAGACGCCGAAGCGGTCGGCGACGAGCTCCATGTTCGGATAGTGTTCCTTCTGGTAGGCGATGGCGACATCGGCCCAGGCGTTGTGGAGCGGCACGGTGAGGGAGCCGACGTAGACGGCGTACTTGCCTTCCTTGCCTATGAGTTCGGCGAAGCGCTTCATGTGTTCGGTGCCGTAGTATTCGACCGAGACCAGTTCGAAGTCCCAGTCCTTGTTCACCTGTTCCGGGCCTTCGTGGATGATGACCTTGATGCCGGCTTCGCGGGCGCGTTTCAGCACCGGCTCGAGGACCTGGAGATCGTTCGGGACGACGCCGATGACGTCGACCTTCTGGGCGATGAGGTCTTCGATGGCGCGGACCTGGAGGGCCGGGTCGGCGGAGGTCGGGCCGATCTGCCAGGCGTCGGCGTTCTGCTTCGGCGCTTCCTTCCTGATGCCTTCCTCCATGGAATTGAACCAGGGAATGCCGCCGATTTTGGCGATGACGGCCATGCGGAACGTTTCGCCAGCCAGGGCCTGGCCGGCAAATAACACGACTGCGAGGAGGGACAGGATACCGGTTTTACGCATGATTGCTCCTTCACTTGAGAAAACGGACAACGTGCGACCCAAACGGGTCTCGGACAGGTGATGACACTGTAACTACCGGAACTGCGGCATTGACGGCCGGGCCGGCGCCGGTGGGCGCGGCGCAGTTAGCCGACGAATTTTTCTTTGACGAATTTCAGGGCGGCGGCGATGTCGGCGTCGAGTTTGGCGTCGTCCCCATTGTCCGACAGGTCGTGCCAAACCTTGATCTCGTGCCCGACCGTGCCGCCCATGCGGACAAACGGTTCCATGACGACGGCCTGGTCGTAGCCGATATCGCGGAGGCCTTCGGCTATGTCGTCCCACGGCATGTGGCCTTGGCCCGGAACCTTCCGGTTACACTCGCCGATATGGAGATGGCCGAGAAGCGGGCCGGCGTGGCGGATGGCGTCGCCGAGGAAGTCTTCTTCAATGTTCATGTGGAAGGTGTCGAGCATCACCTTGACATTCGGCTTGTCGATGTCCTGGACAAATCTGACCGCTTCCTCAGACGTGTTGACGAGGAAGTGCTCAAAGCGGTTGACCACTTCGGCGAGGAGGGTGACGCCGTGGTCGCGGGCGATGTCGGCGGCGGTCTTCATCGACTCGACGCTCCGGGCCCAGGCGGCCGGTTTGTCGAAGGGGATGTTGTAGTCGTAGGGCCAGGAGGCGAAGATGACGCCGCCGACCCGGTCGATGCCGGTTTTTTCAAGAAGCGGCAGCATCTTCCGCATCAGGTCGAGGCCGCGCTGGCGCACCGCCGGATCGGCCGAGGACATGTCGGCGTCGGCCGGGAAGCCGAGGCCGGCGGTAAGGCAGATGCCAACGTCGGCCGCAGTTTTCCGCATGGTCTGGATGGCGTTGTCATCCATGTTCATAAGGCCGGCGGCGCTGATTTCGAGAATGTCGAAGCCAAGCCTGGCGACCTTTTTGGCATAGGCGACATAGTCGCCGCGCCATTCCTGTTCCCAATAGGCGAAATAGGTTCCGAATTTCATGCAATTCTCCTGCACCATAAAATGCGTCGGCCACAAGCGCGGCTCCGGCGGTGAAGGCGTTTATGAGAAATTCCGGAGGGAAAATCCTCACCACGCCAGAGGACACAACTCCCCCGCCCCGGAAGCCGTTGCTTCGGGTATATGGGTGACGCGTTGGTTATTTGTTGTAACAGACTTTCCGCTTTACTCGTTGTTCGTAAAGACAACAGCATCCCCGCCCGGACAGCGCGGTTATCGGCGCAGCCGTCGGAGTGGGTTTTTTGACTGGTGAATGTCAGAATCCTTTACACAACAGAATTCGCGGAACGCGATTCCGGTAGAGTAAAGATTGTAAGCATCAAAATGGCGGTACATCCGGCTGTACCGGTTTACTGAATTTATGCGTGCGCAGGTGAGGTGAATGGCTCTGGTGATACATAGTCAACGGCTCGTGGGTGTAGAAGCGCACTGGCATGTTTCAGAAAGTTGTCACGAAGGCGGTAACGTTCGGGACATAGCCGGTTTCCTGGATAAGGGCCTTGACCCGGTCCCGCGTCTTTTCGGAAAACCTGCCGGTATTGTTAATCACCCGCGAAATCGTCGCGGTGGAAAGCTGTGCCATCTTCGCCAGTTGCTTCAACGAGACAGGAGTCTTGGCAGCCATTCCATATACCTTGGGTAAACGATTGCGCAGGCCATCCCAAAAGAAGACGCGGTCGTAGCGAACCGTGTCGCAAAAGAACGCCCAACGGAGTCCTCATCCGTTGGGTAAATGATTGCTCATATAGCAATGAGTACCACATCGTTCGGCGTAGTCAAGTTTTTCTTTCCCGGCCGTGAAAAAAAACGCGACGAAGGGGACCGGTGTGCCGTTATGGACGCGAATTCCGGTACCGGTAAATATCCATAAATAAACACCTAACCAACCCGAACGACATGGATTCCAGCCCGTCGGAGGATCTCCCCGGTTATTCCGTCCCTGTCGCAACTGGGTGAGCCTCCCTTGAGATAAGCCCGCGTGGCTCCGACCTGTCGGGCAATTTCGAGGGTAATGTGCGACCCTTTTACATGGAAATCCGTCACGTCCTCGTTTGTCTCCGGCGCGTACAGCCTCAAGCCCTCGTCCAACACGTGCGCGCCGGTACCGCCGCGGAGCGTTTCGCTGGTCCGCGGAGTCGGCATGCCGCCCAATTGTTCGGGACAGACCGGGATAAGGACGTATTTCTCCTTGAGCCTGGCAAGCAGGCTGTCTCGACGTTTTGCACAGCGTCCGTGCCAGCGGCAAGGAACGCCCAGGAAGCAGAGGCTGACAAGCACCGGTTCCTTGACCACGCGGTGCGGAACAGCTGTCTCTTTATTTGGGTTGGCCGGCGTTAGTTCCGGAAAAAGAGATTTTTGATTAGGATAGCTCATGGGTGTCTCCGAAAACGAGGTTGTTGTCGGTGGTTATCCATCGATTTTCCCGGCAATCCTGTACAGGATAGATTTTACCTCTTCGACCGCGCCTGGTTTTCCACTTGTAAGAAGGCTAATTGTCGCGCTCCAGGTGAAGGCTTGCAACAGCAGAATATACTGGGCGGCGGAGAGGCGAATCGGCATAGTCGATTTTTTCAATCCTTCCTCGGCAACCATGTATTCGACAAGCCTGTTTTCATAATCACCCCAAATCTTATGTGCGATGCGAAAATTTCTGTTTTAACATTCTGAATAAGGGAAAGTTGACCTCAAAAAACAGCCGAAGATCTTTTCTAGACCCATTTGCTGAAAGAATTGGATATCGTACCAAGTGACATCTTTATTCCGGGATTTGGTGATTGCGTCACCGTCCCGCAGTCTTTTTGTTTGAGAATGACGGCGGCCCGTTCTGACGCTTAAGGGTAAGGGGTCCCTTGTCCTCAATGAACCATTAAACAATCTCGCCCCGCTCAAACTCCATGGCTGAGCTCTGACCGAAGGGAAGTAAATGTACAGTCGCTCACCGTCCTTGCGCTTAATAAGTTGTACCTGGCGGCGAAGCCCATGAAATCGCTTGTAAAACCCAAGTGACTCACCGAAGTTATCGGTCAAAAGTGACGATGAAGACCTATAATCTGTGGGCCGTTATAAACTTGATAATTCTAATCACACAGTGGGCAATAAACACTGAACATGGTTAACGTTCAAGAAAGACAAATCATAAAAGTTGGGCAAGGACCTAAGTCCTTGCCCGATTTATAGTAACTGGCGGAGAGACAGGGATTCGAACCCTGGGAGGAGTTGCCCCCTCACTGGTTTTCGAAACCAGCCCGTTCGACCACTCCGGCATCTCTCCACCTTATGAGTAGTGAATGGACAAGTTTACGGAAACGCCACGCCGCGTCAAGAGGCTGGCGGAAAACTCGATGAATCAGACGACCCCGGCTGATAGGGTGTCGCCAGCGAGGAAATATGCGGAAGTCATTGATTCACTTCATAGTATCGTAGTTCCTTCATGCACTCCATAACCTCGCTCTGACAGCCCCCTCCCTTCGACTCCTTTCGACTATACAATATTCACTGGAATTATGTTGACACGCCGATGTGTTTGAGGTATAAAACTCAAGTGTTTTGTTCGTCATACTTTTTGTTAGGGCGACCATGCGTTACACCATTTTACATGACATCCCGGGGAGAATGCGGGTGCGCTATGCCGGACGGCCGTTGGCGTCCGCCGTTCGCGTCGTGTTGGACAGTTGGGTCGCCGCACATGACGAGATCGTCTCCGCCTCGTTTTCCACCACCACCCGAAGTCTTCTCGTGCACTACCGGCACGAATGCGGCTCCGACCGAATCCATGACCTTCTCCAGGAATTCAGCCTCCCCGGCGACGCCGCAATCGTCCCGCCTGAACAGAATGCGGTACCGCCCACGTTTTTCAAAACAGTCGCGTACGCGGTATGCAAGGAAATGGCCCAGGTCTTGTGCGGCGCCGTTTTTCCCCGGCCATTACGGAAGGTTCAGGCCACCTGCGCCGCCACGCGCCGGGCTGTCGGTCTGGGCTCCACATTCGTTGACGGGAATCTCGGTCGCTGCCTGTTTGATGCGGTGAGAATGCTGGCTCTTCGTGTGGCCAGCGCTTCGTTGCCGCTCCGTATCGCACTGCGCATCGGGTTTGCCTTGCTGCACAATCTCCTTGACAGCAGGCTCGTCCCGGCGCCGGCTGGCGTTGCCTGTGCGCCGCAGAGACGGTTACGGAGCGCCGGGCGCCGCGATAGTGCGTGAATCACCAACGGACCGATTGTGGTTCAGGCAGAGCCACGGACGACTATTCCCTGTGGGATTTTGCCCAAATACCAAAACCGCACTGCGTAAAACCTCAGAAAAGTTCTCATTCTTAACGTATCAAAATGCGATGGTTAGCGGCGAGGATTGTTGTTTTAATTAACCAACTCATTTGACATCAAGCAGTTATAGGGATACACTAGTTGTGTGATAGTTATTCGGCCGTACTTTTCGGTACAACGCCTTGAATAACATGCCTGTTTTTCACCACAAGGAGATGACAATGACTGGCAAGGGTTGGGGATGCTGCCTCGGCTGCGTGGCGCTTGGCGCCGTCGGCGCGGTATTATACATGAAGCACAAGGACAAGATGAAACCGCTTGCCGCCAACCTGGTGGTCAAAAGCCTGCGCCTGAAGGACAAGGCCGCCGAATACGCCGCCCGCACCAAGGAACATGCCGAAGATATTGTCGCCGAGGCACGCCACATCAACGAAACCGCCGCCGAAGCCGACGCCTAATCGCGGAAGTATGTAGGGCCTGTTGACACAAGTCATTTGGGCGCTATCCGTTGCTTTTGCCCTGTGCTTCTTCCGTCTTTTTCGACAATATTCATAATATTGCCTTCAAAAGCTGGAATCGCCCAGGACAAAAGCAACGAAAAATCGCTCCAAAGCACGTGAGTCAACAAACCCTAGTTTACGCCGCACCGCCACCATGACTGATGCGCGGTGCGGATTTGTCTGCCAACGCGTTCGACGTGACGACAGGTCCGTCGCGGCCTTCGCCGGGCGGTAGCCATCCCATCGCCTCGTGTGTTGCGACATTGCCGTATCACGCTTTCGGACGGTGACGTTCCTGATCGGTCATGGCCGGCGCGTCCGGAGGTACGACTGACCGGTACTATCCGAAACGGCTGGTGTCGACACGCATTTATTCAACGGGTTACTCCTATGCGGTACACCATTCTTCACGAAATTCCTGGCCGAATCCGCGTCCACTGTCTGGAAAAGGGCATCTCTCCCGACAGCGCCCGCGCCATTGGCGCCGTCCTGTCGACCCAGGACGGCATACTTTCGGCCGAATTCTCCGTCAGGACGCATAACCTCCTTGTCACCTATTCCCGCATCGCTCCCCGGCGTCATGTTCTGGCCTTGCTGGACGTGCTCGAGCCGGCGGATTGGGAAGGGTTCGAAGAGGTTGCCGGGCCGCAGCAGCCGTCGTTTTTCGAAATGGCCCTGGCCGGCGTCAGCCGCACCATGTTCTGGCATTTTATGAAAGTCCTCCTCCTTCCGATTCCGATCCGCTATGCCCTGACCGCCCTGGAAGCGGTCCCGGTGGTGTGGAAAGGCGCGAAGTCCGTCGGAAACGGCCGCCTCGACATCGCCGTCCTCGACGCCTCCGCCCTGAGCGTCCTGGCGGCGCGGCGCGACTTCAGCGCCATCCGGACGATTTTGTGGATGTTCTCGGCGGCGGACAGCCTGGAAGAATGGACCCGCGAACAATCACGCCGCGACCTGGCGGAGAGCCTCGCTCTCCGTATCGATTCCGTCTGAGTCCGGACCGCCAGGGGCGAAGTCGCAAAATCCATCGGCAGCGTCGTGCCGGGGGACGAGGTCATTATCCGCACCGGCAGCGTCATCCCGGTGGACGGCATTGTTGTTGAGGGTGAAGCGATGGTCAACCAGTCCGTCCTCACCGGCGAGAGCCTGGCCGTGCACAAGGGGGTCGGCCTGTCCGTTTTCGCCGGCACCGTGCTGGACGAAGGCAGCCTGGTGGTCAGGGCGGAAAAGGCGGCGGACGACACGCGGCTCCAGAGCATTGTCAGTTTTATCGAGGAATCGGAATCGCTCAAGGCCGGTGTCCAGTCCTGGGCCGAACGCATGGCGGACGGCATCGTCCCCTACAGCCTCGCCCTCGCCGCGGCGGTGCTGGCAATAACGCGGAATCCCATCCGGGCCTCGGCCGTTCTCATGGTGGACTATTCGTGCGCCATCAGGATGGCGACGCCGTTGACCATTCTCACCGCCATCAGTGAAGGGGTGAAAAACGGCGTCCTTATAAAGGGCGGCAAGCATCTGGAGACGCTGGCCCGCGCCGACAGCCTGGTCCTGGACAAGACCGGCACGCTGACCTGTTCCCGGCCGTCGGTGGCCCGGGTGGCGGCATTCGACGGCTGGGCGCCGAAAGACGTCCTCCGCACCGCCGCCTGCATCGAGGAGCATTTTCCCCATCCGGTTGGACGGGCGGTCGTGCGCCGAGCCGACGAGGAAAAACTCCTCCACCGCGAACGTCATGCCAAGCCGGAGTATATTCTCGCCCATGGCATCGTTTCCCGATTGGACGGCAAACAGATTATCGTCGGGAGCGGCCACTTCGTGTTTGACGATTTAAAAATCCCCCGGAATGCCGACGCCGACGCCATGGCAGCGGTGGAAGCCGAATGCGGCCGCTCACTCCTCTTCCTCGCCTACGACGGAACCCTCGTCGGCCTCCTCGCCATCGAGGACCCGATTCGTGACGATGCCGCCAACACGCTTGATCTGTTGGAACAAAACGGCGTGACAGATGTCACCATGCTCACCGGCGACGGCCAGAGAACCGCCGCCGCAGTGGCGGGCGTCCTTGGGATACGGAATTTCCATTCCGGATTATTGCCGGTGGACAAAGCCGATCTCATTAAGGATATGCAGCGAAACGGACGGACCGTGGTGTTTGTCGGCGACGGCGTCAACGATTCGCCGGCCCTCTCCGCCGCCGCCGTCGGCGTCAGCCTGAAGGACGGCTCCGACATCGCCCGGGAAGTCGCCGGCGTCGTTCTCGCCGATGGCCGGTTGGCCAGCCTGGTGACGGCGCGGATGTTGTCCGAACTGGCGATTCGCCGGGTGCCGCGGCAGTTCGGTTTTATCATGGGCGTGAATTCGCTCCTCATCGGCCTCGGCCTGTTTGGCGGGATAACGCCGCGTGTCGCCGCCCTTCTCCACAATCTGGCGACGGTGCTGGTGACGGCCAACAGCGTCAAGGGTGTCCTGCCGAATTGGCTTAAGGGCAAGGTCATCGAGATGCCCGAGGACGCGGCTGAAACGGAACCGGAGGCGACGGACGCCTTGGACGGTCAGGGAGAGCAGTCCCGTCCGGTGACGGCTTAGGGACAAGTTATCAAACGCCGGTTCGACGCGGCTGCGACGGTGACGCATGGGACGACGCGGAACGATATCAATTCACAGTAGAAAGTGGCAGGGTTACCTTTATGAATGTAGAAAGCTTTTTCCCCGGCCGGCTCCGGGTGCGTTCGGAGATGTTTACAAAGCCGGCGGTGGCGGATCGAATTACGTCATATATTCATTCGGTCAACGGCGTCAAGGACGTTAGCGTCAACGCCCGCACCGGCAGCCTCACCGTCGTCTACGACGCCACGATCATCACCATGCCGATGCTGATGGAGGCCAAGGACGAACTCGAGCGTCTGGAACGGGAAGGCGCGTAAACTCCTCTGGCAAACATCGACCTTACCGCTTCCGGGCTCTGATCGTTACATTACCCGCTTCCCCTGGCCACGATTTACAAATGCCCTTTTCGTACGTCGTTTTGATCAAACCGCCAAGTAAAAACTCACTGGACGCGGGCTGTGATCATCCAACCAAAAAAACTAGAAAATCAACCGGTCCGTATCGGGTGAAAAGAGGTTGTATTCGACGTCTTCCACTATCGGAGTGCTGGGGAACACAACGGAACTGGCAGTCGGCGGGTTGAGCGAGAAAAGGTGGTCGGTGGTATCTGGAGTGAGGCAAAGGATGTCGCTTCGGTCGGAAAACACCTCCATCTCGGCCGGGCAGTCAAAAATCTCGCTGGCGCTGACGGTGAAAAGCGAGGATTTCGCCGTGGCGATGATGCGGGGAATATCAGGGTCCGCCTGAACAATTTCTTGTAAAAGCATCTCCAGGCTTTCTTGAGATACGTGTATTCTCGCCGTGGTCGTTCCCGATGCCAATGCCTTGCCATACGAAAAGGCGGCAAAGCCAAGAATGACGCCAAAGCCGCATCCCGCCGAAATGGTGAACAACGCGCCGATGGCGCCGCTTTTAAACGACGAGAGGAGTGAATCGGGGAGTGATTCCCCAAGGAGCGCATAGCCGATAAAGAAACCGGCACAGGCGCTCACCATGCCTGCTCCTAGAAAAGCGATGGGATCCACGTAGAGTGGCACGCTGTACTCACGCCAAATTTCAGCCACCTTGTCGATCGCCGAAATCCCGCCAGCCAGAATATTCTCAATACCTCCAAGGAGCAGCAGCGGATTTTTCCAATGATATGCCAGAGTAACTTCTATGGTTCCTTCGACAAATGTATCGAAGAAGGTCCACAAAGACATTGGGAGTTCGCCATTCAGCGCCAACAACAGATCTTTACTGCCGTCCGCTATGGCAAGCACGCCGATACCGGTGTCGCATACATTGACGCAGAGCCATCCGCGAGAGATTCCGGCCGAATTGACGAGCCATTCGCCGAGACCGGAATTCGATAGTAGAGGAATGGGGATGCCGTCTCTAGTAGGAAAATCGGTGAGGGCTATATGTCCCGCTTGATGAAGGGCCGCGCTCAGGCCGTCGCTTTTGGCTGTAGAGAAAACGTCGAGTATCAGATCGTGCCCGAACAAACGGTGGTACCTTCCGGATGCGATGTCGGCAACGGGGCACTTGGCCAACGATGGCGCCAAGCCGTCCACCCAGTTTCGTAAAGCTGCACTGGGGATTTCAAGATAAGCGTAATGCGATGGAATAATATAAGACAGAGATTCCATGTTCGCGCCTTAATTCAGCTGGCCCTAGGTAATAACACTGAAGGAATCAATTCTGTGTGTTCTGTTCGGCGAATCGATCATGAAAACTTACATCCACCTCGACGCGGGCGGGCCGGTCTTCTTCATAGGATAACTTATTTCCATATTCTTGCCATATCGTGTCAATGGCATTGCCAAGGCCTGATTTTAATGCTTTTAAAAACGCTTCGGAGTTTTCCTGAGGATTTCCCGAAAACGCGAAATAGCCGGCTATCGTCGCCAAAGCAACACCACCGGCGATCATCCCTACAGGGCCGAGTAACGACGAACCGGTAAAAAAGACCGTCACGGCGGTGATGACTCCAGTGCCGGCGCCAATCGCCGTCAAAACGCCTGTGACGACCAGAGCAATGCCAGCTGCACCACCGGCGACTCCGGCGGCAGATTTCAAAAGCCGAATCCTCTCCGTCGCGGAGGGAGAAATGGTGGCCTCGGCAAGAAGCATGGCGGCTTCCACCTGAGGAGGGATCTTATTCAGCTTGCTCATGAAAATACTTCCGACAAAAATATTGATCGCTTTGGCGTCGATGTATGTCAGGTACTTATCTTCTTGCTTTTGTGCGACGATTTCGGTGGCCTTATGATCGATGCTGAGATTGATTTTACTTTTGAATTCATTCTTTTTCATAATCTTCTCCCACCCCGAAGAACTCATATGGATCACAGTGTCTCCCAATGATTTTATCGCTAAAATCAAGGCTAACACATGAGACGAGAAGGTCAAGGAAAAAGAATGCTCGTGTCCATCCTCAACGTTTGATTTGAGCGGTTTCAGGAAAACATATTTGTCTAAAAGCTGTTCGATAACTGTCGTATCGTCGTCCTTGGACAAGAAAATGTTTCAACAGGCTTGTTTTTCGTCCAGTAGTTGACGAAGTCCCCGACGACGAGACGGTAGTTCTCGAACTGCATTTAAAAAAAACACCCCTTTATCAAGGGGTGATAATAGTAGGTAAGAGATGCCAAACACGGCGATACGTGCCAAAGATATACCTTTGATGTCACCGGAAATATCCCCGGTTCCTCACCGGTTCTTGCCCCGGGCGTCGACGGTAATAACCGCCTCCAGTTTTCCCCGACGCATGCCGTAGATTTCATCGGCCAGGTTCGGTACGACGCAGGCGTGGTTCGGGATGGTGGACAGGGTGTCGCCGACGGCGAAGCGGATCGGTTCGGTGGCGCGGATAAAACCGTGTTCTTCGTTCAATTTGTAGATTTCCAGGGACGGGTCCTCGACCACGTAGCCGAAACTGTCCCAGCCGCCGGCGCGGTCGCTCGTCAGGGTTTTTGTGCCGGCGTCGATGATGGCTGTAAACGGGTCAGGGCGGCTGACGACGGTCGTCAGGACGCGGAGGGCGCAGTCTTCCGGCCGCACCATGCCGATACTGAGGTGCGATCCGTCGTTAAAGATGTAATTGCCCGCCCGCGCCTCGGTGGTGCCGGCCAGTTCTTCCGGGAAGCGGATGGAAAAGGACGAACCGGCGCTCAACACCGCCGCCACGCAGCCGGCTTGTTTAAGAACTTTTCCGCCTTCAATGACATCCTCGGCCTCGCGCCGCGCCCGCAGGCGGATTTCTTCCGGCGTCCGTAGTGAATAAATGTCGCCGCCGTAGTATTCGACGCCTTCCACGAACAGTCCGGTCAGGGACGCAGCCTGGACGGCGAAATCGAACAGCGGCTTGCCGGGCTGGAGGCCGCCCCGGTTGATGCCACCGTCAAGTTCAATGAGGACGGGGAGGCGGCGGCCCATAGCCTGGCCGAGGTTCGACAGGCCGATGGCGCCTTCCGGTGAGTTGATAATGGTCCGGATGGCGATGCCGCGCTCAACAAGCGCCCGGTAACGGGCCAGCTTGGCGTCGCCGATGAGCGGGAATGCAAGGAGGATGTCGTCAATGCCGCCGTCGGCCATGACTTCGGCTTCGCCGAGTTTGGCGCAGGTGATGCCGACGCAGCCCATGGCCTGTTGCAGGCGGGCGAAATAAAGGCACTTGTGCACCTTGATGTGCGGCCGGTGGGCGACGCCGGCGGCGGCGAGGCCGGCAACAGCCCGCGAAATATTCTGTTCGACTATGTCCAAATCCACATGGACCGCCGGTGTGTTCACGTATTCCATAACAATCCTTCGTGACCGTCGCCCGGCTGTTTCCGGAACGACCGGCCTGTGTCCGACCCGTCAACGGATTCGCCGTCGACGGACCGACACTATCCTAATTTTGTTTTCAGGAGATGCCGATAAAAATCCCGGGCCAGGACGAGCTGTTCTTCGTCGACGAACTCGTCGTCGGTATGCGCCTCGGTCAAACTGCCCGGCCCGACCAGAACGCAATCGATACCGGCGTCGGTAAAGAAGGCCAAATCGCAACAGGCGGTAAAGTCGCGAATCCGGGCCGAGACGCCCATGTCGGCGAGGACGGCAGCGCATTCTTCCCCGATGGCCCCGTCCGGCGCCGGCCCGCCGGCCGGCACAGTGACGAAAAACTCCGGCTCCGCCACCGTGGCCGAACCGGGCGGCAGGCGATCGGCCAGTTCCTGGAATTCCCGGCGGAGTACTGCCTCGTCTTCGCCCGGTACGGTACGCCGGTCGATGGTCACCTCGCAGGTCCCCGGTATGGTGTTCGACTGGACGCCGCCGTTCATGACTGTCACCGCCATACTCGGTGGCGGCAGGATGGGATGGGTGCGCCCGGCCAATTCGCTCGTGTTGTGCTCGTCCACGAGGCCGGCGAGCCGGCCAACGGTGGTTAGCGGGTTCAGGGCTTCACCCGGGCGGGCGGCGTGTCCGGCCCGGCCGTGGACGCTGACGCGGTAGCGGCTGGTGCCACGGTGGGCGATGCAAACATCCATCCCGGTAGGCT
>JAJBTL010000344.1:0-19833 GCA_020860865.1 Planctomycetota bacterium
GCCTGTGAAAAAATGGACGCCGATCCCGAATAAAAGCAAAATATGATGGACCTCTGCGAGCGCGACCTCTGCGATCCTAATTGGGATGTCAACGTGCCTTCTCCGGCCGTCACCACCATCCGTATCGACCCCGACGCCAAGGATGAATACTGTGCCTCCGGCTACGGCAGTGCCGTCACCGGCATGGCGAACACCAGTAACAGCTTCTGGACCCGCCGGTCGGAACGCCATAAAGCGGCGCTCGAGGACATGGAAGAGCTGGCGCAGGACCGCCGCGCCATGATGGACTTTCTCCAGCAGCGGGGCGATCAATTAGCTCAGCGCACCGGTCTTTCCACCGGTACAGGCTTTTCGAACGCCATCGCCGGTCGCTACACCCCGACAACAACCAGCAGCGCCGCCAGTATCTTCGGTTCGGGAAGTTATTTCTAAAAACCGCATAGATACCGGCGTCACTCCACCATTTAATAGAAAAACTGGCACCCGTGAGCCATCACGTATGCCAGTTTTTTTATGACCAGCTTGAGAAAAACGCCTCGGCAAGATATTTCTTGTCGAGGCGTCAGTGCTATCTTTAATGAGATTCTTTGGTCTTGAGATTATTTCATGTTAGTTCTAAAAAACGCCTCTATTTTGTCGAATGGTATCACATCGAGTTGGTCATACAGATCGGTATGGCTGGCGTTGGGAATAAGGAGCAGTTCCTTGTTGTCGCCGGTAAGTTTTTCAAAAGCCTCTTCACCCAAGTACCGTGAATGGGCCTTTTCACCATGCACAATCATAACGGCGCTGCGAATTTCATCGCTGTACTGCAGTATCGGCATGTTCAAAAAGGACAATGACGATGTGACGTTCCAGCCATCATTTGAATTGAGTGATCTCTTATGGTAGCCTCTATCCGTTTTATAATAGGCGAAGTAGTCTTTGACAAAATCGGGAGCATCCGCCGGCAAAACATCCGGAACACCACCGCCTCTTGTGTACGTGCCATTTTTATAGTCCTCGATTCTTTGCGCATTCAGAGCCCGGCGTTTTTCATGGCGTGCGTTTTCGCTGTCCTCCGAATCGAAATAGCCTTTCGCATTGACGCGGGACATATCATACATGGTGGAGGCGACGGTGGCTTTAATGCGGGTATCGATGGCCGCCGCGTTTATGGCCATGCCGCCCCAACCACATATGCCGATAATGCCGATTTTTCCCGGGTCGACATTATCTTGTACGGATAAGAAATCCACCGCCGCCTGAAAATCCTCCGTATTGATATCTGGTGACGCCACATAGCGCGGGCTTCCGCCGCTTTCCCCGGTGAAGGAAGGATCGAACGCTATGGTCACGAAACCTCTTTCCGCCATAGCGTGCGCGTAGAGGCCGGACGATTGCTCCTTCACCGCGCCGAAGGGACCGGAAACGGCTATCGCCGGCAGTTTACCTGTCGCGTTCCTGGGCGTATACATATCAGCCGCCAGCATGACGCCGTAGCGATTATGGAATGTAATCTTTCTGTGGTTAACCTGGTCACTTTTGGGAAAAGTCTTGTCCCATTCAGATGTCAGTTGAAGTTTCTCAAGCATGAATTTATTCCTTCCATTACCGCTGTCCTGGCCCATAGCTTCTCCATTACTCATAATGGCGAAAAGACCTGATATTGCCATTAGTCCAAAAAGTACTTTCTTCAACATTATGCTTCTCCTTTACGTTTCGGAACCTATCTAAAATAATCCTGATACGGATCGGGTATGGCATATTACCGCGAAAATAGAATTTTACTCATCGTCTACCGATAGTCTCTGACGATGGCGGCGATAACGGACCTCCTCCTAATTACAACTCCTGGCCTCGTGATTCTCCTCGAATGGCATCGGGATTTTACTTCAAAGTGTTTCCCACGTCATTCACTATACGACGAAAAAACTAAATATCAAATACTTATATCAAATAACTAAAAATGCCTAAAAGGTATATCAGGAAAAACACGAGATTCTATAAATGTCGTAATTGAGAGATTATCAAATACGGGAATATACCCCTCGGAATATTATTACTTCATCGAAGCAGGGGAAGACGTAAAAGTCTATGAGGCAAAAGATATGCCAATCAAGCATATTTAGTTATTTGAAATAAGTATTTGCTATCCTCTTTTTTGGAGAATATAGTGATTAAAAAAGGATAGGAAGAAAATGAACGAGAAAAATAAAGAAATAATCGAAAACTTGGCCGATGCTGGATGCGATGAAGCCATAATACAAGAATATTTACGGCACTTTGAGACCAATAATTCCATCGGTCAGAGTCGAATACTGTCTCAGCGCAGGTGCGAGTTATTGGACAGGATTCATACCAGCCAGAAGCAATTGGATTGCCTGGATTATTTCATTCACTACCAACAGAAGAGGGAACGGCAGAGCTCCGTTACCGAGAGACATGGAGACTTAAAAAGGAAAAAGAATGCGTGACTCGCGAAAACTGCGGTGGTTGGTTGTGGTACTATTTGCTGGAATGGCGGCGAGTTGGTCGACCGGTAGAGCGGCGGAAGAAAACCGATCGGTCTTGATTGTGTATTTTAGTCGTGTCGGCAATACGTCATTCCCTCCGGGCCTGGATACGGTCACCCGCGCCAGTGTCATTGCCCATGAAGGCCGATATTTCGGAAATACCGAGCTGGTCGCCCGGTGGATTCAGGCAGAAGTGGGCGGTGACCTGTTCCTCATCCAAACCGGGCAGCCTTATTCTCCCGACTACGATGAGACGGTGCGGAGGGGAGAGCAGGAGAACCGCGACGGCGTCCATCCGCCTTTGGCGACCCGTGTTCCCGACATCGGGAAGTACGATGTCGTGTTTCTTGGCTATCCGGCCTGGGCGTACGACATTCCAATGCCGCTCTATTCGTTCCTTGACAACCACGATTTGTCCGGCAAGACTGTCATACCGTTTTCCACCAGTGGCGGCTCAAGTGTGAACCAGACGTCCCGGACAATTCAACGTCTCCAGCCCCGTGTGAAACTTCTGCCGGGAATTACTGTGAGTCATAATCAAATAGTGAACGCACGTGAATCGGTAGTTCGGTGGGTACGTGGTCTTCAATTCTAAATTTATCCATCCTATCCCGAATACTCCAAAAGATGGGTATTCGGGTTATTCATGGACAACGCCAGGGAATCGCGACTGATTCTTCAATAAGATTATTTCTTCCGCTGACGAAAAAGACCTGGTAGCGTCGCCAAGCAATGCACAAGCTGGAGTTGGAGAATCATCACGTAAACGGAAACTCATTCTTTGGGAGTGTTCTCTGCGGTCGAGCCACGATTCCGCCCCATTATTTAGGCGGTTACTTGGGAGAATACTTGGGCGAACATACTCGGACTATCAACGAAAAACCCCGTAACCCTTTATGGATTACGGGGTAAAATAATGGCATCCCCACGGGGAATCGAACCCCGGTCGCCAGCTTGAAAAGCTGGTGTCCTAACCGCTGGACGATGGGGACACATCGTATGTTGAATGGTAGGGGCAGAGGGACTCGAACCCCCGACCATCGCCTTAAAAAGGCGGTGCTCTACCAACTGAGCTATACCCCCGTTTTTATGGCTCCGGGATGGCATAGCCAGTGATTCCCGGTCGGCGAAGCATAAGAGTATAGGAACGCGACGAAAAAAGTCAACCGGAAATTCTGAAAAAATTCTATGTATCCGTCATTCGCGGAAACAGTCGGGCCATGGCCTGTTCCACCACCGCCGCCACACCCTCCGCGCAATCTATTATATGATGGGCCGTACCCTCGTACAACGGCGCCCGTTCCGCCAGAATCGCCGCCATCTCGTCCACCGGGTGGCAACCGGTTAAACTCGGCCGGCCGGCCCGGTTATCGTCCTGGCCGACGCGGCGGCACAGTTCGGCCAGGGGCGCACGGAGGTAGATGACCGTCCCGGTTGCCCGCATATGGGACCGGTTCGCTTCCGCCAGCACCATGCCGCCGCCGGTGGCCACCACCCGTCCCGGCATGGACACGGCCCGGAGGGCGGCGCTTTCACGGCGGCGGAACTCGTCCCACCCATGTTTGGCCACCACGTCCGCCACCGTCTCACCGGATTCAGACAGCATGTACTCGTCCGTATCGGCGAACCGCATCGCCAATGCCGTCGCCAATGCCCGGCCGACACAGGTCTTACCGGAGCCGCGGGGGCCAATCAGGTACACTGGAGGAATGCGTTCAGGCTGCATTGGTTCCAAAAATTTCACTCCGTCCATAACGTCGGATAAACACACCGGACCAACACAAACATTAGCCAAAAATACATAATCACAACTGCCGAAACCTTATGCGTCCATCCACCCGGATGCAATGAAAAAGAGCCGCCGGCACCGTAAACCCACCGTCAATGTAGTCCATGAGGTTTCGTAAATAAAAAAAACACATAAATAAGTTTAAACGCGTTGATAAATGAAACAGGGAACGGTATGGTAACCATGGCGCCGCAGTCGTTCATTCGCGGCGTCGGGCCGGTGGTGTACCTCGAATCGGGCAGGAACGCCACGGCCGCTTCCGCAATTTTTTCGCGTCGTATACCGGTTACCGAACCAAGTCCCCGGGTAAGGAACAATTATGGAAAACAGCGACTACGTCCTCCAGATGCGGAATATCAGCAAGGCATTCCCTGGAGTCAAGGCGTTGGACAATGTAACGTTTGACGTTAAGAAGGGAGAAATCCACGCCCTTGTCGGCGAAAACGGCGCCGGCAAATCCACCCTGATGAAAGTCCTGTCCGGCGTCTATCCCTACGGCATCTATGAGGGCGATATCGTCATCGGCGGCACGGTGCAGCATTTCGACACGATCAAGGATTCCGAGCGGGCCGGCGTCTCCATCATCTACCAGGAACTGACCCTCGTCAAGACCATGAACATCTGCGAAAACCTTTTCCTCGGCGAAGAAATCGCCCATAACGGCGTTATCGATTGGAACGCCAGTTTTCGCCGGGCCGCCGAAGTGTTGCAGGAAGTCGGTCTCGACATCAGTCCGGGGACGAAGGTTCTCCACCTTGGCGTCGGCGTCCAGCAGCTGGTGGAAATTGCCAAGGCGCTCCTGAAGAAAACCGACATCCTCATCCTCGACGAACCCACCGCCGCCCTCTCGGCCGAAGAGGCGCGGAACCTCCTGGACATCCTCCGACGCCTCCGAGACCGTGGCGTGACGTGCGTGTTCATCTCGCACCGCCTCGGCGAAGTTATGACCATCGCCGATCGGGTAACGGTGCTCCGGGACGGCAAGACCGTCACCACCATGAACCGTGGCGAATTCACCGAAGAGACGATGATCACCAAAATGGTCGGCCGCGAACTCAACAACCTCTTCCCATACAAACCGAAAAAAGCCGGCAACGTCCTTATGGAAATCCGCAACTGGACCGTCATCGATCCGGAGTCGAAGCGGGTCATTGTCGACAACGTCAACCTGGTGCTCCGCCGTGGCGAAATTCTCGGCATGGCCGGGCTGGTCGGCGCTGGCCGAACCGAACTGGTGATGAGCATCTTCGGCGTCTACGGCGCCGTGGTGTCGGGGGAGATTCTCCTCGACGGCAAGCCGGTGCGGGTCGGGTCGCCCCATGCCGCCATCAGTGCCGGCATCAGCCTCCTGTCCGAGGACCGGAAACGGTACGGGCTCGTCCTCGGGATGGACATTAAACGGAACCTGTCCCTCGCCGCCCTTGACACTATTGCCCATCACGGCGTCGTCAGTGAAAACCAGGAGATTCTCTCCGCCCACAACTATGTGGTGAATCTGAAAATCAAGACGCCGTCCATTGAACAAAAGGCCGGCAACCTCTCCGGCGGCAACCAGCAGAAGGTGGTCATCGGCAAATGGCTCATGACCAAACCGAAGGTCCTTATTATGGACGAGCCGACCCGGGGCATCGACGTCGGCGCCAAGGTGGAAATCTACAATGTCATGAACCAATTGGTGGACGAAGGCGTCGGCGTTCTCATGATCAGCTCCGAACTCCCCGAGGTCCTCGGCATGTCCGACCGCATCGTCGTCATAAGTGAAGGCGCCCTCACCGGCGAGTATTCGAAGGACGACGCGGATCAGGAAAAGGTGATGACCAGCGCCACCGCCCGCTTCCGGGCCAGGGGCAATACCAAGGTGGCGACGGCGCCGACCGGGTAAAAGACGTGGTAAAACGGGATGGCACAAAATTCCCGGCGGCACCGGTCCATAGGATGGGCCACGAGAATAAAGGCGGCCGGAGCCGCCCGGAAAACGGCTGGAAAAACGCTTCAAACCTGAATCAATCAAAACCCATTCGAGAGGGAAACGATGGAAGAAAATAAAAAAGGGAAAAAAATCCAGTTCCTGTTCCTCATTCCGACGGTCATCATTTTCTGCGGATTTTTCCTCCCGCTGGCCGAAGTGGCGTCCTATACTGTCTTCCGGGGCAAGGAACTGTTCGAACTCTATTGGTACTGGCTGGACTATGCTCCGCCGGCCAGCGGCTACGGACTTCTCGTCAGCCTGTCCCGCATCCTGCCGCTCCTCGCCCTGCCGGTACTGGTGGTGTCGGCCCTGGGTTGGCGCGAGACGCCGTTCTTCGCCGGGCTGTTCTCAATCGTCGTCCTGATTTTCACCCTGAGCCTGGCCGGACCCGGCTATACGCCGCTCGTCTCCATGGCCAACCAGTCCGAACTCGGCCTGCCGTTGCCGCATCCCGGGTTTTTCGGATTGGTCAGTGGCGGCCATATGGGATTCGGCTTTCTTCTGATGGTCGTGTTTTCCCTGCTCCTACTCCTCTATTCGGTGTATTTCATCGCCACCAGGGGGCAGGGGGGATTGACGGTCCGGGCCGAAACGGCCATCTTCAACATGGCCTCCCGAAACATCCGCCAATTCATGATGATTATCGCCCTCCTCGGCATCTGGGGAATTTTCTACGCTATTACCGAAAACGGCATTTTCATTTCCTCGAGAAACCTGTCCAACCTGTTCCTCCCGTCCGCCTCCATCGCCGTCATCGCCTGTGGCGTTGTTCTTATCCTCGTTACGATGAACATCGACCTGTCCATCGGATCGGTTGTCGGCTTCATCGGCGCCATCGCGGCGGTCTGCCAGGTCGACTCGCCCATCGCCAACTGGTTCGCCGCCAGGCTCACGAGCATGGGTATCGGCCTCGACTGGATGGCGGTTATCGCCATTTTCGTCTCGCTCCTTGTCGGTCTCCTCATCGGCGCCTGGCACGGCTGGTGGATTGCCTACCGGGGCGTTCCCGCCTTTATCGTCACGCTGGCCAGCATGATGATTTTCCGTGGCGGCCTTCTCTACTTCACCGGCGGCAAGTCCATCGCCAACATGTACCCGTGGTTCAAGGCCATCGGCATGGAGTACCTGTCGCCCCGCTGGTCGTTCTTCTTCAGCCTCTTCATCATCGCCGTATATATCATTATGGAAGTGCGGAACCGCACCGTCCGCCAGCGCTACGGTTTCGACGTGCCGTCCCTGGCCACGCAAATCGCCAAAATGGTATTTGTTTCAGCGGCAATTTACGTGTTCTTTGATATAATGATCCGGTACAAGGGCATCCCCTATGCCTGGTTCGTCGTTCTGGTGGTGATGGTCATCTTCACGTTTATCGCCGAAAAGACGACGTTCGGCCGCCACCTCTACGCCATCGGCGGCAACCCGGACGCGGCCCGTCTGTCCGGCATCAACATCAAGTGGAAAATCATGGCGATGTATATGCTCACCGGCATCGTCGTCGCCATCGGCGGCATCATCTACGTCGCCCGCCTCGACTCCGCCACCGCCAACGCCGGGAACGGCATGGAACTAGACTGTATCGCTTCGGCCGTCATCGGCGGCACCTCCCTTATGGGCGGCGAAGGTTTCATCTACGGCGGCGTGGTCGGCGCGCTGGTCATGGGCAGTCTCGACAACGGCATGAGCCTCCTGAACCTCGACGCCACCTGGCAGTATATCGTCAAGGGCCTTGTCCTCCTGCTGGCGGTCTGGGTCGATATGGCGACGCGACGACGGGGTAGTTGACAGCCTGTCGTGCGCCGAGGTGCCGAAGTGAAATTATTGGAAAACGTGTGAGGTGTGTGGTCCAGCGGTATTTTTGCACCTATTCGAATTGTATAAGGAGAACACCATGAGGAAGTTTTTGATGCTGATGGCGGTGGCCCTGGTGCTTCCGACCCTGGCCGGTCTGGCCCAGGCGGGCGAACGGCTGAAGATCGGCCTCGCGTTACCGACGCAGCGGGAGGAACGGTGGGTGCGGGACATGCACGCGATGCAGGCGGAAGCGGAGAAGCACAACGTCGATCTCCGTATCGCCATCGCCCAGAACGACCAGGCCCAGCAGAACAACCAGATTGACCAGCTCCTCTCGCAGGGCGTCAAGGTTCTCATCCTCGCGCCGCACGACGGCGAAGGCGCCGCGACGTCCGTCAACAAGGCCCACGAGGACGGCGTCAAGGTCATCAGTTACGACCGCCTCATCATGGGTACGGACGTCGACATCTACATGTCCTTCGACAATGTCCGGGTCGGCGAACTGATGGGCGAGTGGATAACGAAGCGCGTCCCGAAGGGCGACTACATCCTCATGTCCGGCGCCCCCACCGACAACAACGCGAAGCTGTTCAAACAGGGCCACATGAACTTCATCCAGCCGCTTATCGACAAGGGTGACATCAAGGTCATTCTCGACCAGCCGGTCATCGACTGGCAGCCCGCCAATGCCCAGCGCATTGTCGAGAACGCCCTGACCCTTGCCAACAACAAGGTCGACGCCATCCTCGCCCCGAACGACGGCACCGCCTCCGGCGCCATTGCCGCCCTCCGGGCCCAGGGCCTGGCCGGGAAGATTCCGGTCACCGGCA
Organism: Planctomycetota bacterium; assembly: GCA_020860865.1. Taxonomy (GTDB): domain Bacteria; phylum Planctomycetota; class SZUA-567; order SZUA-567; family SZUA-567; genus JAJBSZ01. Next base: position 8,875 of record JAJBTL010000344.1, read on the forward strand.
TGGATGCGGAACTGTCCGCCGCCCAGCGCGTCGTCCAGGGCACCCAGTCCATCACCGTCCTGAAGGACACCCGGAAGCTCGGCGAAGAAGCCATCCGCCTCGCCATCCGCATGGCCAAGGGCGAGGACATTTCCGACGCCATCAACGGCAAAGTGGACAACGGCACCATGGAAGTCCCGTCCGTTCTCCTGGAAGCCCAGGTCGTGGACAAGGACAACATCGACGCCGTCCTCATCGAATCGGGCTACCTGAAACGGTCGGACGTCTACGGAAACTGAGTTATTTCCCTGTAGGCAACGCGACAACAAAACAGCAAAAAACAAGCGCCACAAAGAGCTCCGGACCGCCGGAGCTCTTTTTTTCGTTTCCCTGAAATTTTCCGAACCGGCGGACGGGCATGGGGTTTGTTCGAAGGCGGTGGAGCGCCGTTCTTCCTTCGGCGAATTGACACGAAGGATGGCCCCGGTGGGCGGACATTGTTCCTCCATAGACAACTTTATTCAACTCCCGGCCCGGTTGGCCTGTGGCTGGTGATCGCGCTGTCGCGGGTCGCCATGGGCGGGGACCGTCAACACGGTCCTCCGGGACGGTTTCATGGAGGCACAATGAAAACCACTCCGCGTCGCGCGTGGGTTGGCGCGCTGTCCGCTGTTGCCCTTTTGTTCGCGTTGGCCCTGCCGGCCCGCGCCCAGGAATACATCTCCCAGGACGTGGCCCAGCGCGTCGCCGCCGCCACTGTCATGGTCCATATAGAGTACGATGGCCCCGAAGCCGGCCACACCAGTTGGGGATCCGGTTTCGTCGTCGGGAACGGTCTTATCATGACGAACGCCCATGTCGTCAAGGATCAGACGCCGAAACGTATTTACGTCCACAACCAGTACCTCCCGGTGACGCCGGCCCGGGTGCTGGCTGCCCGATACGATCCGGACGGCCGGGGCACGGCGGGTTCGAGCTACTACGACGGCGCTCTCCTCGCCTATACGCCGCCGGCCGGCTTGCAACTTCCGGTTCTCCCCTTTACCACGCCGTACCCGCAGCAGGGCGTGTTCGCCTTCGGCTATCCCGGCCAGGACCGCCCGGCCCAGTTTGGTTCGGAGACGAGCGCCTCGGGAGCGGCCTTGAACCCTCCCCTTTCAATTACGGGCGGCATGGTCAATTCGGTCCTCAGGTCGAAACCGAGTCTCGTGAAACACGATGCCCTGTGCTACTTCGGGAACAGCGGCGGCCCGCTGGTGACGGCCCGGGGCGAAGTGGTGGGGATGCAGACCTGGAGCGCCGAACCGGATCACCGGAACGTCGTCGACTCCTTCGCCATCGGCAGTCACGGCCTGGCCGACTTCATGATGCAGAGCGGCTACCAGCCGTACTTCGCCAGGTAGCGGTAATGGTAAATTCACGTATAAAAAAAGCCGGGACGGAATCACTTCCGTGCCGGCTTTTTTTTATTTCGGTAAGAAAATTCGAACGGTTTTGAAGAAGCTAATTAACCATTGGATAATTTATCCTTCAGAACGGAGAGAGCGTGTAGGGCGTATTCAACGCTTCGGGTGATGTGGACGATGTCGTCAAGAACTTCATTGGGGGTAACCGAGTAGCGGCAGGGTCTCATTATGGCCGGGTGGGCAGGAGGAGAAATTCGGGTGAATGGATTAAGAACTTCTTCCAACGTATGACTTTGACGCATGTATTCAACCGAAACGTTGAAGAAGTCCGCAATTTGCTTTAAACGCATTTCATCGGGAGTGTGGAAGCCGCGTTCCCATGGCGACCATTGTTGTGGTGACACACCAATAGCCTCCGCGCATTTTTTAGCTCCGCCATGCCCTGGAAAAGCTCTCATGCGGCAAAGCCTGATGTTATTCGCAATAATAGTTCGTAGCTCTTGTGGAATTTTTGCCATGCCAGTCCCCTCGGTCAGCGTCGGATCTTTCATATGATCCCGGCTGACGGCGCTGGCAGTGCCTTCTAAAAAGAGGGCGGGCAGCCCGTCAACCTTCAGCAGTGCGAGGGTCTCTACACCCTGACAGAACAACCCCTTCCGGTATCGTGAACTGACCGCCCAAAGCTATACAGTTCACTGAAGAGGATTGACGGTACCGGATGTATACGACAATCCGACTGGACATACTCGTCCATGGATTGCGGGCTGATGACATAGTGCCAACAGCAAATAACCTTGGTATCGTCACTGTTCTGTCATTTGCCAATGTAGAGATTTCGCGCTGCTGACAGTGATGAAAAAAGAACTAAAGCACTCGTTAATAGTGCAGTGTTACATATCAATATATCACCAATGAATCATCATGCAAGAGGTGTTTCCATTGCACCTACATGCATTCGTGATAGATACATGGGTTCTATGCCGTGAGCCTCAGGCAATCCCCGCCCCCAATTTCCGCGCGTCCTCGAGGATCGGTTTCCCGGCGATATCCCCGACCTTCACGACGCCGCTGGCCAGCACCTTCCCGATGTCGGTCCAGTCCAGGTATTTCATCAGGTTGTCGTACCACATCGTCACTTCAGCGTAGCCGTCGCCTTCCGCCGCCATGAGAAGGGCGCAGTCCTTTTTCGGGATTTCATAATTCGGGTAGCTTTCCGCCACGGCGAACAGTCGGTCGAGCGCGCATTTCAGTTGGCCGCTGATGGTCCAGTAATAGAGGGGCGAGGCGAAAACTACGATGTCCGCCGCCACGAACGCCGGGTAGATCGTGTCCATGCCGTCCTTCTGGACGCACGGGCTGGCCGGGTCCTTGCCGCCCTGGTAGCACCCGATGCACGGAGCTATTTTCATCGACTGCAACCGAAATTCCGTAACGCTGTGCCCGGCCGCTTTTGCCCCTTCCGTAAAGGCGGCGATAAGCCCGGCTGTGTTGCCGTTCGGGCGCGGACTGCCGTTCAGGACGATGATCTTCTTAGCCATGGGTTCTCCTTGAGAGTGGTGGGACGGGAAAATGGAACGCTTCGCGGACGCCCCTATTCTCCACATCGGCATGGCAAAGTAAAGCGCGGTAGACGCGGTGTCCGTCGCCTATTCCAGGTTGGCGTGGCGGGTGAACATGGTGGGCGAGTCGATAGCTTCCGCCGCCATCAGTTCCATGACGAGCGCATCGAGAAAAAGAAACATCCCTTGTTCGAATAGGTTCCCCATCGGCTGGCTGGACGTCACCGCCTCGGCGTGGCCGCCGCCTTTCGGCGGCGGCGCCGGCAGGGTGACGACGACATCGGCCATGCGCCCCATGGTCGAATCCGGCCGTGTCGTGACGAGGGCTTTCCGGAGGCCGAGACGGTCGGCCTTCCGCATCGCCGCGACGAGGGACTCCGTTTCCCCGGAGCCCGAGCCGACGAGGAGGACATCCCCCGCCACCGCCGCCGGCGTCAGGGTGTCGCCGAGGAAATGTACCCGCATCCCCATGTGCATAAGCCGCATGGCGAAGCAGCGGAGAAGAAGTCCGGACCGCCCGGCGCCGCCAATAAACACGGCGGATTCGTCCCGGAGCCACTCCACGAGCGTCGCCACTCCGGCATCGTCCATCCGCGCATACAGCGACGACAACTCGTCAAGAATCCCGTTTAACCGCGCTTCCCGTTCCTGTTTCATCGTACACGTCCTCTCAGAAAAACATCCGGCCCGGCGACGGCCCGCCGCAGCGCAGGGAAAAAAACGGCCAATGTCACGTCTCCTAACAGCCGCCGGGCGAACAGGTTATGACAAAAACGCAAAAATAGCCAACAAAAATATTGGCAAATATTGAGAAAAAAGTTGCATATGGGCATTTTATCCGGCATAACGCATTTAAGCCAATTGAATTATCGAAAATGCCATGAAAAACCAATTGCAGCCTTCAGGTTTCCTTTTCCCGGAATTTCCGCCATAATACCTGCTTCGTGACAAAATCCAATATGATGCTCGGGGAACCGTAGCCTGATCCATGCGGGAACACCAAAAGGCGCGGTGTCCGTGAATCCCTGGCATCGGTTCGTGGAAGGAGGGGAGCATGGGTATTACGTCGGAAAAACGCCGCAACGAAGTCCTGGCCGCCATCACCGTCGACGACGGCATCAAGGTCAGCGAGCTGGCCCGCCGCTTCAATGTCTCGATGGAAACGATCCGGAAGGACATGAAGTATTGGGAAGAGGTCGGCGTTTTAAAAAAGACCCACGGCGCCGCCGTCCTCAAGTCCGACGTCACCGCGCTCCGTCATATTGACGAGCGGATTGTCGAAAATATCGACGCCAAAAACGCCATTGCCGCCAAGGCGGTGGAATTTATCCCGGAACGCGGCACCGTCTTCGTCGACGCCGGTTCGACCACGGTCTGCGTCGCCAAACACCTGAACCTGATGTCCGGCCTGACCATTCTCACGAATTCCATTCTGGCCGCGTCCAAGCTGTCCGACGCCAACAACCGCATCATGGTCCTCGGCGGCATCCTCAGGGGGAGATATTCTCGGCACCCACGGCTCGTGGGCGGCGATGGCGCTCCGGTCCATTCTTATCGACGTCGTCCTCCTGGACAGCAGCGGCGTCAAGGGGTTCGACGGCCCGGTGGTGAACGACCTGAACGATGTCGAATTCAAGCGGGCGGTGATGGAACGGTCGAAAACGAAAATCGTTCTCGCGGACGGATCGAAACTTCATATATCCGGCACCATGTCCTACTGCGACTGGGGCGATGTCAACGCCCTCATCACGAGCGCCGACGCCGACCGGAAAAAGCTGGAAAAGATTAGAAAAGCCACCAAGGTCATCTTCGCCTGAAACCGGGGTGAAGTGTGTGACGCTGAACTGTCGACGCATCAAACGACGCCAGCCATCCCGATTGCCACATAGGCCTGAATAACCCGATATACTGAAGCGCGCTGGAAATTCGACTCGATGATTCCGTATCCTTCATGCGCGCTTCAGGCTTGGGATTTACATCTCCCGAAAGTTAAAGTGGCTTTGGTATAAAAGGGCCATAAACCGCCCTTCACATGTCATCCGCCGGAGACGGCCGATGCGCCGGTTCCGCATCGGCATACGAATACATCATCAAGCGGAAATCATGATTCCCATGGCTCCATGCGGCGCCATTCCCTTTCCCTTTGGAGGACAAGCAATGCGTAGAATTCTTGGTTTGGCGGTCCTGTGCCTCGTCGCCGTTTCCCTGTGCCATGCCGGCGAACGGCAGATCAAGCGGGTCGGCGTCACCGTCGGCAGTCTCGGCAATCCCGGTTTCGTCGTCATGGGCGAAGGCGTCCAGGAGTCCGCCACCGCCCATTATCCCGGCTGCGAAGTCGTTGTCGTCTCCGGCGACTACGACCTGTCCAAACAGTCCCAGCAAATAGACGACTTTATCGCCGCCGGCATGGACGTCATCGTCCTGAACGCCGTCGACGTCGAAGGCATGGCGCCGGCGGTCCGTCGCGCCAAGCAGGCCGGCATCATCGTCGTCGCCATGGACGTCGGCGCCGAAGGCGGGGTCGACGCCACCGTGACGTCCGACAACATCACCGCCGGCCGCCTCCCGGCCCAGTACATCGTCGACAAACTCGGAGGCAAGGGGAATGTCGTCATCCTGAACGGCCCGCCCGCCACCGCCATCATGGACCGCGTCATCGGCGCCAAGGAAGTGTTCGCGAAATACCCGGACATCAAGATAGTCTCCGACAACCAGAACGGCCTGGCCGGCCGGGACGAAAGCTACCGCATCATGGGCGACCTCCTCACCGCCCACCCGGAAATCAACGCCGTCTTCGGCATCAACGACCCGACCAGTCTTGGCTGCGAACTGGCCATCAAGCAGGCCGGCCGGAGCGACATCATCATCACCTCAGTCGACGGCCACCCGGACGGCATCGACGCGGTGAAGCAGCCGAACTCGTTCTACCTCGCCACCGCCGCCCAGCAGATCCGGAACCTCGGTTTCATGTCGATGGAAGTCGCCGCCGGCCTGGCGCAAGGCAAGACCCTCCGCGATGAAACCGTCCTCATCCCGGTCAAGCTCCTCACCAAGGAAAACGTCGATGAATGGCCCGTCTGGGGCCCGGTCGGCGAAGAAGCCACCGGCAAGAATTTCTGGAAGTAACATGGCAACAATGTGAATTGGAGCAGTGTGAACAGCGGGCTTTTCCTTTCCCCGGTTGGACCATCCCGGTCCGGTCGGGGAAGGGGAGTCCTAAAGGATAAAATCGCGTCGTCACCGGGTGCGTTGACGCTGTCGGTCAAACCCGGTTCGGAAATAGGAGGGCGGTTCTTATGGATTTTCTCCTGGCGGAACGGGTCAGTAAGCACTTCGCCGGCGTCAAGGCGCTGACCGATGTCACGGTCGGATTCAGGAAGGGCGAGGTCCACGCCCTCCTTGGCGAGAACGGCGCCGGCAAGTCGACCCTGATGAAAATCTTCGCCGGCGTCCAGCCGCCGACCAGCGGCAAACTCTACCTGGACGGCCGCGAGGTCCAGTTCGGCGGCACCGCCGACGCCATCCGTCAGGGTATCTGCCTCATCTATCAGGAACTGTCCATCGCCCCCCACATGACGGTGGCGGAAAACATCTTCATGGGCCAGAACATCGGCTCCTACGGCCTGGTCAACCGCCGCCTCATGAACGAGCGAGCCCAGGCCATCCTTGACGAACTCGGCGCGCCGTTCAGCCCGAAAACGCTCGCGGGCGATCTCAGCCTCGCCGAACAGCAGCAAATAGAAATCGCCCGCGCCCTCAGCCGCCACAGCCGCGTCCTCATCATGGACGAACCGACGGCGTCACTTTCCGACAAGGAAATCCAGCAACTGTTCCTCGTCGTCCAGCGGCTGAAGCGCCAGGGCATCCTTATCATCTTCATCAGCCACCGCCTCGACGAGGTGCTGCAAATCGCCGACCGCGCCTCCGTCCTCCGGGACGGCGCCTACATCGGCACCCTCGAGGAAGGCGAGATTGACCAGAACCGCATCGTCTCCATGATGGTCGGCCGTGATCTCGGCGACTATTTCATGCACGAATCCAGCGGCGATGTCCAGCCCGGCTACTTCGCGGTGAACAATCTCGGGGACGGTCATTTCGTCCGGGACGTCTCCTTCTCGGTTGGTCGCGGCGAAATCCTCGGCATCGCCGGCCTCGTCGGCGCCGGCCGTTCGGAAATGGCCCGGCTCATCTTCGGCGTCGACCGCCGCCGCCAGGGGACAATTACCCTCGCCGGCAACGACATTACAATCAACAACCCGAGGGACGCCATCCGGAACCGTATCGGCTTTGTTCCGGAGGACCGGAAAGGGCAGGGCCTGTTTCTCGAGATGGCCTCGGCCGACAACATCGCCATGAATGTCCTGCCGGAAATCAGTTCCCTCGGCTACCTGTCCGGGAAAAGCACGTCGAACTATTCCCAACGATTCATCCAGTCCATGTCCATCCGCGTCGCCACGCCACGGACAAACGCCTCGTCTCTGTCCGGCGGCAATCAGCAAAAGCTTCTTTTGGCCCGGTGGATTTCCATCCGGCCGAACGTCCTCATTCTCGACGAGCCGACGCGCGGCGTCGACGTCGGGTCGAAGAGTGAAATCTACCAACTCATCGGCCACCTGTCGAAGGACGGTGTGGCGGTCATCTTCATCTCGAGCGAGCTGCCGGAAGTCATCGGCATGGCGCAGCGCATTCTCGTCATGAGAAATGGCGGCATCGTCACGGAAATCCGCGATAAAGCCGATATGACGGAGGAACGCATCCTCTCCTATGCCTCCGGCGTCACCAAGGCGGATTATCAACCCGAACTCACCATGCAGACGGCAACGACGTAACCGGGATTCGTCCATCGCCGAATCTGTGTAAAATAATCGACCGTAAAAAAATCACCGCCGGGACAGGCGTTTCCCCAGAAGGATGGCATCATGACACAGTTGAAAAGAATATTCCTCAGCCGCACCCTTGGCATTCTCCCCGTGCTCCTCCTCCTCTTTGTCGTACTGTCGCTTGTCGAATCGCGGATATATAGTTCGAACAACATCATCACCATTTTCCGCAATGCCAGCATGAACATGGTGATGGCCGCCGGCATGACCATGGTCATCATCACCGGCGGTATCGACCTCTCCGTCGGATCGATTCTCGCTGTCGCCGCCGTGGTCGGCCTGTCCGTCTCCCGTGGCGAATATGCGTATATGTCCATGCCGGTGGCGCTCCTCATCGGTATCGCCGCCGGTTTCGCGAACGGCGTCCTCGTCGCCGTCATCGGCCTGCCGCCGTTCATCGCCACCCTCGGCACCATGACGTCGCTACGCGGCGCCGCCTACCTCCTGGCCAACAACGGCCAAACCATCGTCAATGCGAAGCTGTCCTACAGTTGGCTCGGGAACGACAGTTTCCTCGGTATCCCGTACCTCATTATCGTCGCCCTCGCCATCATCCTCGCCGCCCATTTTCTCCTTAAACGGACGACCTTCGGCCTCCGAGTCTTCGCCGTCGGCGGCAACATGCAGGCGGCCAAACTGACCGGCATCAAGGTCCGCTCCACCCTCATCGCCGTCTACACGATCTGCGGCCTTCTCTGCGGCGTTGTCGCCATCATGCTCTCGAGCCGTCTCCAGAGCGCCAACGGCATGATGGGCCAGACCTACGAAATGGACGCCATCGCCGCCGCCGTCCTCGGCGGAACCAGCATGTCCGGCGGTCTCGGATCGGTTGTCGGCACCATGTTCGGCGCCCTCATGATTGCCGTTCTCAACAACGCCCTCACCATCATGGGCATCTCGTCGTTCTGGCAAATGGTCGCGAAAGGCCTCGTCATCGTCATCGCCGTCACCCTGGACGTTGTCCGAAACCGCATGCAATCGAGTAAATAAGGACATTGCACAGTATCTACCATAAACCGTCCCGGCGCGGACAAACGCATTGCCAAAGGAAAACCGCCATGTTCATGGGCATCGACTGTGGTACGCAAGGCACCAAGGCCCTCATCTTCGATTCGACCACCGGCACGGTATTGGCCATCGGCCACGCCCCGCACGACATTATCGCCAATGACAACGGCCGCCGCGAGCAGCACCCGTCCTGGTGGATTGAAGCGATGGTGAAGGCGGTCCGGAGCGCTGTCGAAAAGAGCGGTTGCCGTCCGGAAGACATCAAGGCCATCGGCTGTTCCGGCCAGCAGCACGGCCTTGTCATGCTGGACCGGGACGGCGCTGTCCTCCGTGAGGCGAAGCTCTGGAACGACATGGAGACCGCCCCGGAAAACGACGAAATCCACCGGGAAGTCGGCGGCGTCGAAGCGATGGCCAAGCGCCTCGGCACCTCGGTCCCGGTCGGCTACACCGCCTCGAAAATCCGCTGGATGCTGAAGCATGAACCGGACCTCTACCGGAAGACCCGCCACGTCCTTCTTCCCCACGACTACCTGAATTTCTGGCTCACCGGCCGGGCGGTGATGGAACCCGGCGAAGCAAGCGGTACCGGGTATTTCCAGGTGGTGGAGAAGCGCTGGGACAGGGAAATGGCCGACCTCATCGACCCGACCGGCACCCTCGCCGCCGCCCTCCCGGATCTCATCACTTCCTCGGACTGTGTCGGCCCGCTCCGTCCGGAAGCGGCCGCCCGACTCGGCCTGACGACAAACACCCTCGTCTGCGGCGGCAGCGGCGACAATGTCATGGGCGCCTTCGGCACCGGCGGCGTCGAAGCCGGGGCGGCAACCCTCGGCATCGGCACCTCCGGCGTCCTCAATATCTTTTCGGAACACCCGATCAGCGACTTCGACCCGGTCATGCAGGTCTTTGCCGGCGCCGCCGGCGGCTGGCTCGTCACCACCTGCACGGTGAACGCCACCTCGGCGACGACGTCTATCCAGAAGCTGTTCGGCATGAATCTGGACGCTTTCAGCCAGGCCATCGGCGCCGCCTCGCCGGGAGCCGGCGGCCTCCTTCTCCACCCGTTCTTCAGCGGCGAACGGATGCCGCCATTGCCGAACGCCACCGGCACCCTGAGCGGCATGACCACTGGCAACCTGACCCGGGACAACCTCATCCGCGCCGCCGCCGAAGCGGTCGTCCTCGGCCTCCGGTGGGGCTACGAACGGCAGATGCGCACCCTGCCAAAGCCGAACCTCCTCCGCCTCACCGGCGGCGGCACCGCCAATCCGGACTGGCGGCAAATAGTCGCCGACGTCTTCGACTGCGAAGCGGTCTGCCTCGTCCACGACGAAGGTGGCGCCTTTGGCGGCGCCCTTATCGCCATGCTCATGTATGAAAATCGCCACGGTCGCCCGACCACCGCCGCCGAACTGAGTCGCCGCTACATCCTCTTCGACGACCGGAAGCGCGCCCGGCCCATTCCGGAACGGGTGACGCTCTACGCCGACCTGTACGAAAAATACGACTCCCTCAGGAAGAAGCTCTACGGCATATAAATCGAGCGGCCACCATTCTGAAAAAGACGAAAACCCTCCAGCGACCCGCCCGCCGCTGTGCGGCGAATCGCGTCGCTCCACCTTGCCCTCATGAAGGAATACCGCAATGCCCAGTGAAGAATCCCGTCCCGTCCTCCCCATAACCAATGTGGCGCAGGTCGCCATCCTCGTCCCCGACCTCGACGCGGCAATGAAGAATTTCTGGGAACGGTTCGCCGTCGGACCCTGGTCCGTCTACACCTACGACAACACGTTTGTCCCGACGCAAAACCGCCATGGCAAACCGACGCGCTACGCCAGTCGCATCGGCCTCGCCAACATCGGCGACCTCCGCATCGAACTTATCCAACCCCTCGAAGGCGACACCGTCTACAGCGAGTTCATCGAGAAACACGGCTACGGCGTCCAACACCTCGGCGTCCTCACAAAATCCATGAAGGACTCCGTCGCCGCCGCCCAACAGGCCGGTTTTTCCATAACGATGGACGGTTCCGGCTTCGGTCTCGACGGCGACGGCGCCTACGCCTACCTCGATACCGAAGATCTGGTCAATATCACCTTCGAATTTATCGAACGCCCGAAAGGC
>JAJBTL010000344.1:19843-20278 GCA_020860865.1 Planctomycetota bacterium
CCGACGCGAAGGCCTGACCATGGCCTCCCTGTCGATTTCCGCCTATGCCGACGACGCCGGACACACCGCCCGTGACGTCGACCTCGTCCACGCCGCCGGAGCGGACAGTATCCACGTCGACGTCATGGACGGCCATTTCGTCACCCTGACCGGTCTCGGCGACAATTGGCTCGAGGCTATGCGGCCCCGGATAACGCTGCCGATAGAAGTCCATTTCATGACCTACGCGCCGGAACGCTTCGCCGCCCATTTCCGCCGCTACGCCCCGGCCACCGTCATCTTCCACGCCGAGGCGTCGTCGCCGGACTCGGTCCGGGAACTCCTCGCGGAACTCCGGGACAACGGCATTCGCCCAGGCCTCGCCCTGTCGCCGGACGCCGATCCGGCGACTCTTGTTCCCTACCTCCCCGGCATCGACGAAGTCCTCGTCATGAC
>JAJBTL010000386.1:0-3455 GCA_020860865.1 Planctomycetota bacterium
CCGTCGTCCCCGGCGATATCCCGGAAGAACCGGTACCGGAGGAGCCTCCCGGCCGCTTCGACGCCGAGGCTGTTTGTCCGGGCATAGTCGGCCGCGTCGACGCGACGTTCCTGAAATGCCAGCCCGAGCCGGTCCGCGACGGCCCGGCAGTGTTCCCGGTCGCCGTCCGACTCCGGCCCGCGCAGGCCGTGGTCGAGATGGGCGGCGACGATGTGCCGGGGCCCAAGGCCGAGGTCGTCCCGGAACCGGCTGGCAAGATGGACCAGGACCATGGAGTCGACGCCGCCGGACAGGGCCAGCACCACGGTCGGTGCCGACCCGGCGCGCTCAAGGATTCGCCGCATGGCGTGGCGAAAGAGTTCCTCCGGCATCTGCGTCCGTCTCCCTGGGGTTTGTCCGGGTGGTGTATAACGGGTCGGTCCCACTCCTTCCGGCATGGAGAATGGCGAATGCGCGGATGGAACGAATGCATTTCAACAAGGAATGGCTCAGCATCCTAACCACTAATTCAAACACGGCCATGGAGTAAAAGTATACCGGATCTCCGGCACCTGTCCATCGCGGCCGGCACGGCGACGGTAAACTCCGCGTGGCCGGGCGTGACGACGACTCGGCGGGGATACCGGTGGCCCGACGAAACACGAAAAACCCTCCCGAATGGGAGGGTTTTATGGTTGATTTGGTGCTGAGGGGCAGAGTCGAACTGCCGACACCGGCCTTTTCAGGGCCGTGCTCTACCAACTGAGCTACCTCAGCGGGGAGAGGACAAGTATAGATTTTTCGCCTTCCGTGTCAATGTACTTTCACGGGAAATTTTCCCTTCTTCGTCGTCCGCCGAAATTCCGGGCGGCGCCACGGGAAAAGCGGGACAAAAAAGGCGAGGCGCTTCCTGTCACACGCCAGGCTCCGTATCGGCTGTATCCGGTACGGAAGACGTATCGAATTGGAGCTGGTCCGGCAACGGCGCCGTCGGGATGCCGCTTTTCGGATTATAGACATATTCCTGGCCAAGCGCCGCGAACGGCAACGGCCGCAGTTCCGGTATAAGGCCGTCCGTCACCAGCGCCTCGAGGTTCGGCGGATTGCCGGCCCGGTGGCTTCGCTGGTAGGTGATGACGGCCCGGAGCAGGTAGTCGAGATACTGTTGCGTTTCCATGGCGCCGAGGCCGCGGCTCCGGAAGCTTCCGTCCGGCAACGGGACGAGCCGGTCCAGACTGTCCTCCCTGTCGAGGGGCAGGGTCTTCGGGAGTTCCCGGATAATCCCGGACCCGACCAGATCGCCCGGCATGGCCGGCGGCCGCCCGTAGCGGGCAAGGAACTCCCGCCCGGCCTCGGACAGCGCCTCCTGAAGGGCGCGGGTGGCGAGGATGTTTTCAATGAATTTCCGGTCCTCGCCGATGCGTCCTTCCAGTTCCTCCATCATGCCCTCGTCCTCGCGGCGCACCGCTTCCTGGTATAGTTCCTCCCAGACGGAGAGCATGGCCAAACGGGTATTCAGGAGATCGCCTCCTTGGACGCCGTCCTGGTAGCCGACGGCGGCGATGACGACAAAGTAGGGCGCGTTCGGCGATTTGGCGGCGAGGAGGAATTCCTCCTCCGCCCGTTGTTTGGCCCGGGCCGCCCCGGCCGGATCGCCTTCCCGGGCCAGGTGCGACGACACGCTCACTTCGTAGGTGGTGGCCTGCATGAGGTGGAACAGCCAGCGCGGGTCGACCGGCACCCGTTCGCCCCTTGCCTCGAGGGCGTCGTATTCGGCCGCGCCTTTTTCGAGAAGGGCGATACTGTTCAGGTTCGACTGGATGCTCTGGGACGACGCGAGGGTGAAGGCGCCAATCTGGTAGGCGCGGATAAAGCGCGGATTCAAATCGGTGACGATGTCGAACAATTCGTAGGTATAGTCCCGGCCCTTGGCGACGAGATCGCCCATCGGACCGCCGCCGTCGCTACTCATGCGTCGAAGGACATTGTTGGAGAAATAAATCTGACCCTTGATGTAGAGGGCGTCGGCGAGGGGCGTGTCGAAGCCGCAGGCGATGATTTTCATCGCATCGCCCCGGGGCAGGTAGACGACCTCCTCGCCGACGTTCCGGAACGGTTCGACAATGGCGTCCAGGACCAGGCGCACCCGTCCGGTCCCGATGACCGCCGCGAGAAAAAGGAGAATGACGAGGGGATAGCCCTTACGCGGGAGCATGGCGATCCTTTCATTGGTTGCGAGGCGGTCGCGCCCCGGCAGGCCGGCCAGGCGGCGGACGTTGCCGCGCCGGACGCGGGATGGAGCGCGGGCGCCCAACAGTTTATTGTGGCAAATGGTTCCGCCATCGATGCCATACGGGTAATGCGGTTCGGACCGGGTTGTCTCTTTATGTACTCCGCCGTGGCCAACCCGTGGCGGAAAAAATGGTGTCCGGCAGTACCGCATGTCTGTACCAATGGTACCAACCCGCCCGCCGCCCGACAAGGGCCGGGCTTGACCGCCATGGCGGCAACAGGTATAGTCACGAAAATGCAACGCCGGGACAGCGCCGGCGTGGAGACATAACGATGGCCGACGACGGTCGCGAGTATCAGATAATTCTTGAACGGGTACCGGAGGACAGGCAGCCGGAGACGGCCTTGTTCCTGTCCGGCTGTTTTTCCCTGCCGCCCGCCTCGACCAAGGGGATAGCGGCGTCCGGCCCGATTGCCATCCTGTCCGACTTGAAAAAGGGTCAGGCCGAGGCGCTCCTTGCCGACCTGGCGCCGTCCTTGCCGCCGGATGTCGTCCTCCGCCTCGCCGACGGCTCGGATGCGACACGGGTGAGCCGGCTCCAGTGGCCGCGCCCGCCCCGTATTTACGGCCGGGACCTGGACGACTTCCTGACCCGGGAGGAAAGCGGCGACATCAAGTGCCCGCTGTGCGGCGGCCTTATCCGGGTATCCCAGGAATCGGGCGTGCTCCGGGCCATACCGGCCGGCGGCGAAAAACGGAAATCCGACACCCTTATCCGACCGGCCCCGCTCCCGTCCGACAACGACCCGCTTTTTTCCGGCATCAAACCTCTCGCCACCACCTCGAACTACGCCTCCATCCGATCGCTCCAGGCCGGCGACACCGGCTTCTGGATGGATCACGGCCACAACCTGTTCGCGCCGCCACCGCCGCCGGCCGACATCGAGGAAACGGTGCGGAAGAAAAGCGGCGAAACGTCGAATGCCAAGCGGAGCTCCGGGAAAATCACCGCCGGCCTTGCCGCCTTTATGAAACCGGGCGCGTTTTCCCTCGTCGTCGGCCGGACAAAGGATCCGGCGGCGGTGAAGATGATTGCCGAAATCCTCGGCATTTCGGAAGGCGAGGCGCGGGAAAAATGCCTCAACCTCGGCCTCTGCGTCGCCCGGGACATTTCCCTCGACGAAGCGCAAAACCTCCTCGCCCGCTTCCGCAGTCTCAATGCGAAAGCCAGGATCGTCAAGCC
>JAJBTL010000386.1:3465-7299 GCA_020860865.1 Planctomycetota bacterium
GACGTGTCCCGTTGAATCCCTGAAAACATCCACCCAAAAAATAAAGGCAACGGCTTTCCGGCCGCTGCCTTTTTTTGGTGTTTCGGAAAAGTTATCGACGCATTCCGTAGTGCGCGCCCGTTGCCACCGTCCGGACCGGAACCGTCCCTACCGTTTCGTCTGGAGCGCGGTCTGGAGCATTTCGTCCGACGTCATCACCACCTTGGAGTTGAACTGGTAGCCGCGTTCAATCTGGATCATGTTGGTGAATTCCATCGCCAGATCGACATTGGACCGTTCAAGGACCTGGGTCTGGATAACGCCGGCGCCAATTGGCTCGAGGCCGAGTTCACCGGCATAGTCGCCGGCGATGCCGACCTGGATGCCGCCGGAGGCGACGCCGGGATAGAACAGGGTGCCGGTGGCGCCTTCAAGGCCGTTTATGTTCGGCACGGTGCCGATGGCCAGTTGGGCATGGGTGACGGACCGCTGGTTCGAATAGTGGCCGATGACCTTGCCGTTCGCGTCGATACTGACGTCGGTCATGAGGCCGTCCCGGTAGCCGTTCTGTTCCTTGATCATCATCGTCGCTTCGTAATTGGTGTTCTGCACCTCTTCGAAGTTGTACTGAATCGTGTCGCCTTCCTGGGTGGAATTGACCAGTTCGCCCCGGGTGTTGAATTTGAGTTCGCCCGAGTCTCCGCCCATGGTCGACTCCCACGACCAGGTGTTGCCGGTCTCGTCGGAGTCGGTGCGGCTGAAGATAATGGCGTTTTCCCGGGGCTCGACCCGGCGCACCGGCTTGTTTGTTTCAAGGCCGTTTTCGTCGGCGACCAGTTCGAAGTCGGTGTAGTCGTCGAACATGCCGAGGGTCCGGACTATGGTGCCGGTGGGGTTGCCGTTGACGTGCCACGTTTCGAGGCCGGCGCCGGTCGGTGAATCATTCAGGTTGGTGAGGCGGGAGACGTCGACGGTGAAGTCGGACGGCAGCCTGAAGGTCGAGCGGATGGTATTTCCTTCCTCGTCCACCGTGTCCGTGCTGACCCGGGACTGGCCCGGTTCGACCTTCCTGGATACGGACTGGCCGGCGCCGACCTTGAGGGAGGTACTGCCGGTGGCGTGGAAGGCCATCTCGCCCTGGCTGAACGTCGGGTCGCCCTCGGCCGGATAGACCTGCACGCCCGGATCGCCCGGATTCGGCCAGTCCACCGTGGTCATGGTCCAGGTATAGGAATTGGTGGTGCCGTCGGCGGACAGGGTCGGTCCGGAGAAGGCGATTTCAACCTCGATTTTCTGGATTTCGTCCTTGATGGCGCTGCCATTGGACGATTGGGTCACCGGCGCGTAGATGTGGGTGCGGAGGGTCTGGCCGTCACCCTGGAGATTGCCGGCGAGGCTCAGGGTGTCGGTCTGTTTCCCGGCGAAGTCGGAGTCCTTCGCCACTGTCGGCAGGACGCCGGTCAGTTTGAGTTCGGAGGTCGACTGCCCTTCCATCTTGTCGCCGATGGCCGGGATGAGGACGTCCTCGATGGTCTGCGACGGGGAAATGACGCCGTCCCGCGCGTTCCAGCCCTGAATCGGCATGCCTTCGCCGACGCAGAGCATGCGCTCGTTCGGGTTGTTGGTCGGATCGAGATAGAACGATCCGTTCCGGGTCAGGGCGGTGCCGTGCCGGGTGCCGGCGAGGAAGAAGCCGTTTCCGTTGATGAAACAATCCAGCGGTTTTCCGGTCTGTTCGGTCGAGCCCTGTTTGAAGTTGGTGGAGATGGCGCCGGTGGTGGTGCCGAGGCCGACCCCGATGGGGTTGGTGGCGCTCCGGCCGTTGACTTCCGGATTGCCGCCGCTGATGGCTTTTTTGAAAAAGCTGCTGAACATGAAGTCGGACTTTTTATAGCCGACGGTGTTGACGTTTGCCAGGTTGTTACTGAGGTTATCCATACTGCGCTGGTGCGTGTGCAGGCCGGAATAGCCGGTATAGAGGCTTTGTGAAAGTCCCATGATTACATCCTCCCGGTGACGGTACGGCGAACCCATGGCCATGACACACCACGGCACCCGGGGCGCGGTCGGTCGCGGGAACGCCGTCGCCGGCCGCCGAAGCGGCTCGACAAGCCGTGACAACGCGTCCGACAGTCCCAATAGATTTCACGCCCGGGCGGGTTACGCCCTTTTCCCGACTACACAAGCAAACACGCTGCCACTCGCGGGGATTATATCCGCGTCCGTGGCGAGAGAGTCGTCTGGTATTATCGGCCGTTTTCTGGAAAAACTGTGGGAAAAGCGCTGGTGGCGGGTGTTTTTCCGCTTTTTCCCTACGGATGTGAAACCGGTCCCGGATCGTCAGGAACCGGTTATGAGATGGTCGTGGCGCCAGTCCGCGCCTTCGTCCCGGCGGAGATAGACCGGTTGCAACGCCATCGGATCGGCATATTCTTCCCGCAAAAACTGCCGGTCGGCCAGGGCGCCGACCGCGCCCGGGTCGACCCGGCCGGGAACGACGGTGAGTTCGCGGAACAGGTCGAAATAGGTCGAGAAGCCGCTGCCGATAAGGTGGACGGTGGCGTCCGGGTTGTCGGCGCGGAATTCCCTCAGGTATCCCGCCGCTTCTTCCGGGGTGATGGCGGCATCGGCGATGCACTGGCGGACGATGCCGCCGTCGTTCTCGTAGAGGCCGGCATAGACTTCGTCGCGGCGGGCGTCCTGCAGGGTGTAGATAATGTCCCCGGCCTGCGTGTCCCGGTTCAGGACAATCGACTGGGCCAATGCCGCCAGGCTTGACACCGCGACGAGCCGGGCGCCACTGGCGTAGGCGAGGGCCTTCGCCGCCATGACGCCGACGCGGATGCCGGTGTACGATCCCGGTCCCATGGACACGGCGACGGCGGCGAGGTCGGTGGGACGCAGATTGTGGCGGCGGGTCAGCCCGGCGGCGGCGGGCAGGAGTTCCCGGCCGTGCCGGAGCCCTTCGGACAGGCGCTCGACCGCGACGACTTCGCCGTCACGGAGCAGGGCGGCGCCGCCGTGGGCGGTGGAACTTTCGAGAGCGAGGAGCCAGCGGGGCGTCGGGGTCATGGGAATCCTTTTCCTACGGCAATGCGTTTTTATCGTCAAAGCATCCGTGGCGTACAGCGTCGCCCGGTCACGTTCCTCCCCGGCGAAAGCTTCTGCCGGCCGGTAAGGGAAAGGGCCATTGTATCCGCCTGCCCGGCGTTTTCAATTGTTCACCGCCCTCGCGTGCCAAAAAGGCGCGGTCGGATTACGCGGCGCATCGGTTTTTTTGAAACGGTTTCGATTAAACCGGCAAATGTATGGTGACGTCTTAACAATCGACCCGTAACGACGCGCCTGCGTCGTGCCGGTTGTTGCCGGCAGAGAGTTTCAGCCGGTCCAGGAGGAGTCCTCGCCCTTGTACGGGGTGAGTGGTGAGAACAGGGGAACTGCCATGACGAGACGCCTATGGTGCGCCGCGTGCGGAGCTATTGTTGCCATTGCCATGCTGGCACCGGCATACGGCGCGGACGATTCAACTCCGGACGACGATCCGCCGCCGGAACGCTACCACCACGTTACCGAGTATCAGCTCCAAAACAACACGGCGGTTGTTCCGGTGAACGGCTGGACCGTCGCCGGTACCGACGAACGCGTCTGGTACCGGGTCGGGGACAACGCCCGGCTGGATAATCCGGCCGACGGCGGCGGCATAGAAGTCCACAAGCTCGGCGGCCTGGAATTTCAAAAAGGCGCCTCCTACCGTGGCGGCGGCCTGATAACGCTGGACAGCGGCCAGACCGCGCCGTCCGGTGGCCGCTTCGACGCGGAGACCGGCCTTGACGCCGAACTGTACACCGACGCCGC
>JAJBTL010000386.1:7309-19289 GCA_020860865.1 Planctomycetota bacterium
CCTCGACCTCCGCGCCAATATCGGCGGCTATCAGGAAGACGGCCAAGCAGTCGCCGGTCTCGGCGCCGCCGAGGTTTTCCGGGACACCGTCCTCAAGGATGGCGCCGTCATTGCCGTCGGCGGCGACGACTTTACCCACGACCTCGTCCTCCACGCGGACAGTCGGGACAGCCTTGTCCATATCGACGCGGACGCCGTCTTCCGGGGCGTTGTCGACATCGGGCTGGACAGCGGCAATGCCCTTGTCGTCGCCGGTGCTACCGAAGACACGCGCCTCGCGGTCGATTTCCACCAGGACGTCATCGCCGGCGACATCGGCCTCCACAACGCCACCGTCAGCATGGCCGAAGGGACGACGTTTACGACAAACACCCTGACGGCCGGCCGGAACAGCGTCCTCGACGTTCGGGGTGACGCCACCATTCAAGGGAACGCCGTCTTTGCCGGCGGGTCCAGGCTGAAGCTTGGCACCAACACCCTGGCGATACGGGGCGACGCGACCTTTGCGGCGGATTCGACCTACGACGCCAGGCTCGGGGAAGACAAGACCGCCCTCGTCGCCGTCGACAACGACGTCACCATCGAAGACGGCGCGCGGATACGCCTGGGCGGCGTTACCCTTGACGATGCCGCGTCCAAGACCGTCCTGACTGCGGGCGGCACGCTGACGGGAACATTCGAGAACAAGCTCTACGAATTGGAAACGCGCCCGGACAACAGTATCGCCGTCACCGGCATCAGGAAAACCGGGGACGTCCTCGATCTCGATGCGCCCCTTTACTCCAGTAATATAAGCATTAAAAACGCCGCCGAACTCTACGACCGCATCACCCGGGACACCAGCCTGTCCGAAGACTACCGGAGCCGGCTCCTCGCCGCCCTGGAGGAAGTCTCCGAGTACAAGCAAGTGGACGGCGAAGCCGGCAACGTCGCGGTGTCGCAACTGTTCGGCCAGCACGCCATCACCGCCGGCGAGAGCATCAAGGAAACGTCCCGAGCCTTCCGGAGCGGCGTCGGCAACCGCCTGACCGTCATCCACCAGGCCCGCGCCGGCGGCGGGGCGGGCGGCACGGCCAGTGCGGCATCCGACAACGCCCTTGCCGATCTCGGCGGCGGCTACTACGATGACCACACGGTGGTCGACGCGATGGACCGGCTCTGGGTCGGCGCCCTCGGCGCCTGGGGAAAACAGGACAACCGCTACGGCACCTACGGCTACAAGTACGACAGCCAGGGCGTCATCGCCGGCTACGATTGGGAACGGGGCGACTTCACCATCGGCGCCTCGGTCGGCTGGACCACCGGCGATATGCGGACAAACGACCTCGCCACCCACACGGATGTCGACACCATGAACGTCGGCCTCTATGCCAGTTACGATCCGGTGAGCGGCTTCTTCGCCGACGCCAACGTCGGCTATGGCCGGTCGTGGAACAAGGCCTCGACCATCGTCACCGGCAGTGGCGGCGGCACCAGAAACGGGAACTTCTCAAACTCGGCGATGCAGGCCGGCCTGAACATGGGGTACACCCTCGAATGCGCCGAGTTTCGCATCACCCCAACCCTCGGACTCCAGTGGACCAGGGTCAAACAGGACGGCTGGACCGAATCCGGCACCGGGACGTCACTCATCAACAATTGGTTCGGCGATTCGAACCATGACTATGTCGAGGTGCCGATAGCGATGCGCCTGAGCCGGGCCTTCCAGTTCGCGAACGGCGTCGTCGTCACGCCCGAGGCGCGGGCGGCGTATATTGCCAACATCGGCGATTCCGCTCCGACCATCCGGATGGGTTATGTCGGCAGCTCCGATTCGACCACCCTCCACGGTATCGATCCGGGCGCCGGTCGCGGCGTCGTGGGCGGCGGCGTCAAGGCGAACATCAACCATTTCCTTGACGCCGACTTTGACTATAACTATGAGTTCAGGAGCGGCTACCGGAACAACAGCTTTACCGGCGGTGTCGGGTTGTCGTTCTGAAAACGATGAGTACCGTCATGGTAATAAAAAAAAGGACAGCCAGGCGGCTGTCCTTTTTTCGTCCTTTTTTGCGTTACCGCAGGTCGTAGCGAAATCGGATTCCCGGTTTAGAGGTTGCCGATGTACTTCGCCAGTTCGACAGTCTTGTTCGAGTAGCCCCATTCGTTGTCGTACCAGCTGACGACCTTGACGAAGTTGGGGTTCAGCATGATGCCGGCCTTCTTGTCGAAGATGGAGGTGCGCGGGTCGCCAATGAAGTCGGACGAGACGACGTCGTCTTCGGTGTAGCCGAGGATGCCCTTCAGTTCGCCTTCCGACGCCTTCTTCATGGCGGCGCAAATGGCGTCGTAGTCCGCCGCCTTTTCGATGCGGCAGGTGAGGTCGACGACGGAGACGTCGAGGGTCGGGACGCGCATGGACATGCCGGTCAGCTTGCCGTTCAGTTCCGGGATGACCTTGCCGACGGCCTTGGCGGCGCCGGTCGAGGACGGAATGATGTTGTAGCTGGCCGCGCGGCCGCCGCGCCAGTCCTTGGCCGACGGGCCGTCGACGGTCTTCTGGGTGGCGGTGGCGGAGTGAACGGTGGTCATCAGGCCTTCCAGCATGCCGAAGTTTTCGTGGATGACCTTGGTGATGGGCGCCAGGCAGTTTGTGGTGCAGGACGCGTTCGACAGGATGTTCGTGTCCTTGGTGATCTTCGTGTGGTTGACGCCGAGGACGAACATCGGGGTGTCGTCCTTGGACGGCGCGGACATGATGACCTTCTTGGCGCCGGCCTTGAGGTGGGCTTCGGCCTTTTCCTTGGTGAGGAAGATGCCGGTGGATTCGACGACGATGTCGGCGCCGATGTCGCCCCACTTGAGGGTGGCCGGGTCTTTTTCGCCGGTGACGCGGACGGTCTTGCCGTTGACGACGAGATTGGAGCCGTCAACCTTGATGTCGCCCTTGAACGCGCCGTGGATGGTGTCGTACTTGAGCATGTACGCGAGGTAGTCCGCGTCGAACAGGTCGTTGACGCCGACGACTTCGACGCCGTCGATGTTCTGGGCGGCGCGGAAAACGAGGCGGCCGATGCGGCCAAAGCCATTGATGCCGATTTTCACTGTTGCCATGATGGTAAATCCTCCGAAAAATGGGGCCCCTGAAAAAAGCTTTGTGACAAGCTTTCGAAATAATATCCCTCACCATTCCGCCGCAGTGGCTGTAACGCCGTCCCGGCAGTGAAGTTGCCGCCGGGCCGGAACCGCGCCGAGGATGAAAAACCCTGCGCTGCGATGAATCCCATAGATTATACGGTCCCGGTCCGGTCCGCGCAAGCGCGAACCCCTGCCGTCAGCCAAGTTTGCCATGACAGCAAAGGTATATATCGGTACAATGGGCCGGACGGTACCGTTTTTTTTCGCAAGACATTGTGCGGAAAGCGGCTTTCACGACCGCCACTTCCTCGTGAACGTGAACGCGGGACCGGTTCGGGAGCCCTCCGGGGCAAAATCGCCTTTACCATAGTATAACGGCAGGCGCCGCGCCGTTCAGGAATATAGACGTTATGCCAACGCCATTACTCACTCCGCCGCCAGAATGCCTGGCGATACTCCAGACGCTCCGTTCGCACGGCCACACCGCCTACCTCTGCGGCGGCTGCGTCCGGGACGCCCTTCTTGGCCGTCCGGCCAAGGACTACGACATCGCCACCGCCGCCACGCCGGAACAGGTCGAGGCGCTGTTCGACAAGACGATACCGGTCGGGAAGGCCTTCGGCGTCATGATCGTTGTCGCCGGCGAGAGCCACTACGAAGTGGCGACGTTCCGGTCCGACCTCGCCTACATCGACGGCCGCCGGCCGGAAGGGGTCGTGTTCTCCTCGCCGGAAGAGGACGCCGCCCGCCGCGACTTCCCCATGAACGCCCTCTTCTACGACCCGTTCACCGACGAGGTCGTCGACTATGTCGGCGGCCGCGACGATATCCGCCGCCGCCTCGTCCGCGCCGTCGGCGACCCGGCCGGCCGCTTCCGGGAGGACAACCTCCGCCTCCTTCGGGCGATCCGCTTCGCCGCCCGCACCGGCTTCGCCATCGAGGACGCCACCTGGCGGGCGGTCGTGGACCTGTCGGCCCTCGCCGCCACCGTGTCGCCGGAACGCATTGCCCAGGAAACGGAGACGATGCTCCTGGACGGCCAGTCCCGGCAGGCGTTTTCCCTCCTGCACGAATCCGGGCTCCTCGCCGTCATCCTCCCGGAAGTCGCCGCCATGGCCGGTGTAGAGCAGCCGCCCGATTTTCATCCGGAAGGGGACGTCTGGGAACACACGCTCATTCTCCTCGGGCTTGCCGACCGGGCGGTCCGGGGTGATTATCGGCCCGCCTCTCCGGATCAGCCCGACGTGCCGGCCGGGATGGACCGGGGCGAGTTTTCGCCGGACGACTACGCCGCCGCCGTCCGAGACTGCCGGGACGCCCTGACCCCGTGGCAGCAGACGACCCTGGCCTGGGCCGGCCTTCTCCACGACATCGGGAAGCCGGACACCTTTTCCGTCTCCGACCGCATCCGGTTCAACAACCACGACCTCCTCGGCGCCGAAATGGCGGTGACGGTCCTGACCCGTTTGCACCGGTCGCGCCGGGTCGTCGATGGCGTCTACGATCTTATCCGCCGCCACATCCACTTTTCGACTCTTCGGAAAATGCGGAAAAGCAAGCTTTGCCGTTGGCTCCAGGACGGCAGCTTCCCGATGCACCTGGAGCTTCACCGCCTGGACTGCGAGTCGTCCCACCGGATGTTGGCGAACTGGTTTTTCGGCGTCCAGGCTTGGCGGGAAGAACAGGCCAGACCGCCCGAACCGGAACCGCTGCTCCGTGGCGGGGAACTGGTCGCGCTCGGGTTGCCGCCCGGTCCGGAAATAGGAAAAATCCTCGCGGCGGTGGAGGACGCCCGCCTCGAAGGCACGGTCTCCACGCCTGATGAGGCGCTCGCGTTGGCGAGGAAATTGGCCGGGCTGGACGCGGACCGGTCGACATCCGGTTAAGCCGGAGGAGCGTAAAACGTCCATCGCCCAACGCCACTTGCATGGAAACATATTGCAACAGGCCGAAAAAAAAACGCCGCCCATCGCCGGGCGGCGCTTTTTCGATACTGTCGTCCTGTCCGCTGTGCGGTTACTGCGCCGGCGCGGTGGAGCCGGGGCCACCGGCGGCGGCCTGCTGCCGTTCCTGGAAGGTCTTTACCCAGGTTTGGGCGTCGGCTTCGACCTTGGCGATCTGTTCTTCCGTCAGGAGGCCGCGAACCCGTTCGATAGCGGAATTCAGCGGCGCCGCCGGGTAGCCGGCCAAGCGGGCTAACGCGTACCACTTCAGTTCCTGTTCCGGATCGGCGGGGCGGCCGAGGCCGTCACGGTAGAAAACGGCGAGGTTTTTCATCGCTTCGCCATTGCCCATTTCGGCCGATCGGGTGAACCAGTCGAACGCCTTCGTCAGGTCCTTCGGCTGGCCATAGGTGCCTTCGAAGGAAATGACGCCGAGGTCGTTGGCGGCGCCGGCGTGGCCGGCGGCGGCGGCGCCGCCGAGGAGTTCGACGCCCCACGGTTCGTTCTTCCCGGTGCCGATGCCGGCGAAGTAGAGGGATGCCAGTTTATAGAGACCCTGCGAGAGGCCGAGTTCGGCGGACTTTTCAAAGTTCGTGAAGGCGATGGCCGGGTCGCCGGTGGTGCCCATGCCGATTTCGTAGCAGACCCCGACGTTGTAATAACCTTCCGCGAGACCGGCGGCGGCGGCCTTCTGGTACCATTCGCGGGCCTTGACGAAGTTCCGCGGCGTCCCGATGCCGCGTTCGTACATGGTGCCGAGGGTGAGCATGGCGGCCGTGTTGCCCTTTTCCGCTTCTCCGGCCATGAGGGTGAACGCTTCCACCGGGCTGATGGTCTGCTGCTGTTGCTGCGCCTGGGCCTCGGCCTGGGTCTGCGGCGCTTCGACCGTGTCTTCGGCAACGATCGGCATGGCGGAAAGGAATAGTGCGGCCAAGGCGACAGCCGCGAACGGGAATGCGATGCTCTTTCTCATAATTATTCAACCTTAAAAAAAGGACCAGTGATATGGTACTCCGTCCGACAAAGGTTGGTATTATAAACAAAACTGGCGACAACGCAACCATATTATCGTGAATAAAATGGTATCGTCCACGCCTTAATTCCCTGTGAACACGCATTTTACGCCAAATAGGATCTACCGCTTCAGCCTTTGGCGAGGGCGGCCATCGCACCCCGGAGCGTCATTTTTTCTTCATAGAGCGCCTTGCCGACGATGATGCCGAATAGCGGGAGCGACCGGAGGGCGGAGATGTCGTCCTCGGACGTGACGCCACCGCTGGCGATGATGGGGATGTCGGTCGCTTCCGTCGCCTGGCGCATCGCCTCGACGTTGACGCCGGCGAGGGCGCCGTCCCGGGAAATGTCTGTGTAAATAATCCCGCTCACGCCGGAGCCGGACAGGGCGGCAAGGAACTCCACCGCCGCCACGTCGCTCGTTTCGGTCCAACCCTTCACGGCGACAAAGCCGTCCCGGGCGTCGACGCCGACATTGATGCGGCCGGGGAGGGCGGCGACCAGTTCGTCCACAAACTCCCGGGACTGGAGCGCCTTTGTCCCGATGATGACCCGGTCTACCCCGAGGTCGACGAGGCGCTTTGCCTTGTTGAGGCTGCGGATGCCGCCGCCGACTTCCACCGGTATCGAGACCGCCTGGACAATGTCCCGGATATGCGGTTCGTTCTCGCTGACGCCGTCGAAGGCGCCGTCCAGATCGACGACGTGGAGGTAGGTGGCGCCTTCGTCGGCCCAGCGCCGGGCCATGTCGGCCGGGCTGTCCGAGTAGACCGTCTCCTTGTCCTTTTCCCCCTGAAAGAGGCGGACCGCGCGGCCCCCCTGGATGTCAACCGCCGGTAGAATGTGCATTACCTGTTCTCCACTCGTTCATTGCGTAATTGCTGCTGCAGCAGTTCGTAGGTCCGGGCATCGGGCCGTAAAAGTCGCTCGCCGCTGTTCGGCGCGGTATTGAATTGATTAAAGAGTCTGCCGGCGTCCAGGTTGGGGGGGGGAGTGACGGCATCGGCGCGCCGGGGAAGGCCCGTCCGGCGTCCTGGATGGCCTTGTTATACACCGGGGGCAACGTGTCGCCGGGACGGGGCGTCGGGTTTGTCGAACGCTGGCCGACGGTGAACTCGAGTTCGCTCTCGCCCCGTCGTTTACTGGACTGTTCCACCGCTTCGACCCGGAGGGTGTAGAGGCCGGACACGAGGTTGTTCGGGACCCGCCAGACCAGGGCGGTATGGAGATCGCGGATCGGTCCGTTGAAAAACGGCGCGTACTCCCCGTAGTTCGGTTCGGAAAAGACGACGGCCCCTGCTTCGTTCCGGAGGGAAATCCCGAACATTATCCGGCACTCGTAACCGCCGTCCGACGTGGCGAAAAAGTCGGCGCCGTCGACCTCGACGTAGAGAAGCGTGTCCTCCCCCGGCAACAGGTCGCCGCCGGTCCGTTCCTCGTAGAGGCGGTAGCCGGCGATGTTGGTGGCGAAGATGGGCGTGGACAGTTCCAGGCTGGTCCGGGTGGCGAGGAGCCGGGACGCCTCCTCGATGTGGCCGGCGGCGATGGTGTGCTCGCCGACAGCCAGTTCCATATAGGCGGACATGAGGAGGAAGGCGACGTCCGTTTGGTTGGCCCGACCCATGCCGCGCCAGGTCTGGAGCGCCTGCTCCGGCTGGTTCATGAACAGGTGGTAAAGGGCAAGGGACCGTTGCGCTGACCGGCTGCCGGTTGCGGCTTCCGCTTCAAGGCGGTCAAGGTTGTCCGGGGATGCCACCGGCGACAACGGCTCGAGGGCGACGACCCGATCGGCGGACAGGCCGGACCGCAGGTTCCCGAGGCGGTGGCGGAGGCGCTGGAGATCACCGAGGGTCTGGGACCCGAGTTCCGGACGGCCCAGTTCCCGCTCGATGGCCCGGTCGAGGGCCTGGAGTTCGGCGTAGGGGACCTCGCCAGCCATCGCGGTCGCGTCGCCCTGGACGGCGACGCCGATGCAGGCGGCAAGGCAGATGGCGATGGCGTAGCGGAGCGGGTTACGTTTCTTCACGCGGATGATCCTTCGGTTGCTGTGACCGTGGCGGCAATCCGCCCGGTCCTGAGCCTGGCGGTGACGTTGTCCCCTGCCCGGAGCGTGGCGGCGTCGGTGACGACCCGGCCGTCCGGACCGTGGAGAACGGCATAGCCCCGGTCCAATACCGCCAACGGGGACATGGCGGCGAGGCGGGCGGCCTGGATGTCGACGCGGCCCGTCTCCCGGCGGATGCGGTCCCGGGCGTTGTCCGCCAGTTCGTCGTAGAGTTCGTCGATTCGTTGCCAACGGCGTTCGAGCATGTCGGCCGGGCGGCGGAAAACCCGTTCCCGGGCCAGGCCCCGGAGCCGTTCGCGTTGTTCCCGGACAACGCCCGAAAGGGCGCGGGAGAGGACGTTGGCGGCATGGGCGAGGCGGCCGAACCGGGTGGATTGGTCCGGCGCGACGCACTCGGCCGCTTCGGACGGCGTCGCCGCCCTGGCGTCGGCGACAAAGTCGGCGATGGTGAAATCGGTCTCGTGGCCGACGGCGCTGACGATGGGTGTTTGGCTGGCGGCGATGGCCCGGGCCACCGCTTCGTCGTTGAAGGCCCACAGGTCTTCCAGGGAACCGCCGCCCCGGCCGACGATGATGACATCGGCCCGGCCCCAGCGGTCGAGGCGTTCCAGCGCCCGGGCGATGTCGGCCGGGGCATCGCGGCCTTGCACCACGCTTGGGGACACCACGACCCGGACGCCGGGGGCCCGGCGGGAGAGTATTTTCACCATGTCCCGGAGCGCCGCGCCGCCCGGGCTGGTGACAATGCCGACCACGGCCGGGGATTCGGGGAGGGGCGTTTTCCGGTCCCGGTCGAACAGGCCCTCGGCCGCCAGCTTTTCCTTGAGCGCTTCGAATTTGGCCCAGAGATCGCCCTTTTCCTCGGCGGAACTGAGGGAGGTGACGACCAGTTGGTAGCGGCCGCGCGGTTCGTAGACGGTGAGTTTTCCCCGTACCGTCACCCGGGTGCCGTCGGCCGGAAGGGTGCGGATACGGCTGGCGCTCGACCGCCAGATAACGCAGTCGACGAGGGTGTACTGGTCTTTCAGGCAAAAATAGACGTGACCGGACGGGCTGGCCTTGAGGCCGCCGGTTTCGCCGGTAACGGTGACGGCGCCGACGCGGCCCTCGAGGAGGGTCTTTATAGTCCTGGTCAGTTCCGACACGCTGAGGGCGGTGTCGTCGGTGTCGGCCGGCCGGGCCGGATGGCGTAATCCTCTTCGCACTCCCCTGGTTCCTTCCTGTGGCGCTTTTATCAACTCTGAGAGCATGTTATTAAAATGCGTCTCGTCGCGCCATACGTCGTCAAAATCGGCTCTCGGCATGTTTTTTGACCCTCACCGCCGGTCAAAAAACAAGCCTGCCGCCTCTTTTCCTCGTCTGACACGACGATACACAATTTAATAACACGCTCTGACTGTAAAACGGTTATTGTCACGGACGGCGACCCGTGTGTCAACCTTCAGTCGGACCGCGTTCAGCCGTGGCGCCGCCGTCGCCGCCGGTCCAGCCCATGGCGGCGGCGGTTTTTTGGAGAATGGCCTGTTCCTCACCGGAATCGAGTTCGGGATAGCCGTGGCGTTCCCGGTAGATCCGGGCGTCCTCGGAGTACCGGTGAAGAAAGTCGGACAACGCCGCCTTGTCGAGGTCGTCGCCACGGAGGCGGGTGGCGGCGGCGCGGGCGCGGCGGAGGCTGTCCAGGCGGCGGACGTCCTCCTGGCCGGCGCTGCCGTCCGCCAGTTTCAGGTAGGTGGCGAACCCGTCCGAGTCCGGGCCGAGGTCGCGGTAGAGTTTGACCACTTCCTCGCGGTTCCGCAACAGTTCAGCGGCCTTGTCCGCGTCGAAGTCGTCGGTGAGTTCAAGGAGGCGGGCATAGTCCGGGCGGGACGGCGCAGCGCCCGCTGTCGCCTTTTCAGCCCGCATGGCCTCGAACTGGTCGGCGAGGTCAGGGTCGGTGCGGCGGAGCGAGGCGAGGCGGCGGTCGGCGTCCGGGCCGCCGGCCGGGTCCGTTTCCTTCCAGGCCGATTCGACAAACTGCCGGTTGGCGGCGAGGAGGGCCCGGTTGTCCCGTTGGCGGAGGCGGCGGTACTCCCCGAGGGCGGCCTCCCGGTCGGGTTCGTCCAGGGACGATTCGGCCTGACGCTTCGCTTCGTCCGGCGGAATGTTGTCCGCCGACCACTGGCGGCCGAGGGCGGCGAGTTCGTCCCGCCGGACAGCGACGGCGACCTGGTCCTCGTAGCGGCGGATGCCGTCCTCCCCGATGACCCGGCGCACCGCCGGCGAATCGAGGAGCGGCCGGGTCCGTGTCGGGTCCTCCTCGAGGCGGCGGTCGAGGACGAGGCGGCAGAACTCCCCGTCCGCCGCGTCGAGGGCGGCTTGCCGCGCTTCGGCCGGGGCGTCCCGCAGTTCGTTGTCGACACTGAGGAGGATCATGTCGCGGTAGCGGGATTGGGCCTGGTCGTCGAAAAGCGTATCCCGGCCCACCGCCAGGTCACGGAACATGGCGCGTTGGCGTTCGTTGACTTCCTGTTCATAGAGTGCGGTTTTCTCGTCCCGGACCGCCTCCCGCCACGACGCGGTCTGCTGCGTGTAGGCGTCGAACCCCATGGTAAACAGGGCTTTTTGCCTGTCGTTCCGGAAGTCGGCGGCGAGGTCTTTCCGCTGTTCCTTCAGGAACTCGTCGGTCCGCTTGTCCAGGCTGGCGGCTTCGCGGCCGGGTCCGGATTCGATTTCCCGGCGGAAAGCGTTGCCGCGTTCATGCAGTCCGGCGAGGGCGTCCCGGACAATGGCGTCGTCGTAGACGGCATCGCGGACGGCCCGGCGTTCCGCCTCCGGATCGGAAGGGGAGGGGGTCGGAGCCTGACCCGGCCCGGCGCCGCTGGCTGCCGGGGTGGCGGCGGTCAGGACCGACGCTGACGGCGCCGCCTTGCCGACCTTGAGGTAGTGGTCGGACGGTTTGAGGACGCCAGCGGTGTAACGGGTGTCCGGATCGAATGGTTGATCATCTGGTTTCAGTTCTGGCACGCGAAGCATGGTTTTCCCTTTCTTCCTGATGGCAGGGAGGCCGACACGGCCATCCCGGAGAAGAAGGGTAGCGGCGTTCACGCGCTCTGGACGGTATTCGGTTGCCTTTGTGAAAAGATTTTCCAAAAACTCCCGGGCGTTAATCCATGGCCGCGTCGAGCCGACGGTCGGCAGCCATCATGGTGATGACAACCGACGCGCCACTCCCGCCGTCCTCCACCACGCGGTCGCCGCCGGTGCCGCGGGCGCGTTCCCGGAGGGGACGGAGACCGAAGCCCCGGTCGGGCCTCTGGCCCGCCGTGAACGGACCGCCTGGCGGGAAACCGACGCCGTTGTCCCGGACCGCGACCCGGAGCGCGTCGCTGCTCCGGTCCCGGCCGAGGCTCACCGTCACCTCGGTCGCCTCCGCGTGTTTCCTGACATTTGTCAGGAGTTCGTAGACGGCGCGGTAGAAGAAGATGGCGTCGGTGGCGCCGGGCTCGGGGAAATCCTTGTCCGCCGAGACGGTGACGGCGATGCCGGTCTGGTCGGAGAAGGTTTTGGCGTACCAGTCGAGGGCGGGGACGAGGCCGAGTTCGTAGAGGATGGACGGGCTGAGGCTGAACGACAGGGTGCGGAGCTCCTGGACCGACTGGTCGAGGAGGGTCTGGGTGGCGGCGATGGTGTCGGCGTCGGGACCCGGGAGCCGTTTCCGGAGGGGGCCGAGGCGGAGGTTGGCGAGGGCCAGGGTCTGGCAGCCCGAGTCGTGAAGGTCGGCGGCGATGGCCCGGCGGTCCCGTTCGCCGGCGTCCGCCACCTGGTCGGTAAGGCGGGCGATGTCACGGGCGGCGGTGTCGAG
>JAJBTL010000338.1:0-6431 GCA_020860865.1 Planctomycetota bacterium
TCCGTCCGGGCTGGCGGCGGCGGCAAAGCTGGCCCTCGCCGGCGTTGAACCGACCGTTTTCGAGGCCCGCGACCGGGCCGGCGGCATCATGGCGATTGCCCCGACCTTCCGCTTGCCCCGTGAAGTGATGGACGCGGATGTTGAACGGATTCGTCAGCTTGGCGTCACGTTCCGCTTCGGCGAAAAGGTGACAAAGGCGCCGGAGTCGTTCCTTCAGGACGGCTACGACGCTGTCTATGTCGCCTGCGGTTTTCCAAAGGACATGCCGCCGGAACTGGACGGCGACGAAGCGGAAGGCGTCTGGACCGCGCTTGATCTTCTCGCCACGGTGGCGGCCGGCGAAAAGCCCGACCTCGGGAAAAAGGTACTCGTCATCGGCGGCGGCAACACCGCCATGGACGCGGCCCGTACCGCCCAGCGTCTGACCGGGCAGCCCGTAACCGTAGTCTATCGCCGCACCCTTGAAGAAATGCCGGCCATTGAAGAGGAACGCAAACTCCTGTTCGAAGAAGGAAACATCCTGGCCGACCTGGCAGCACCGAAACGCGTCGTCCTCCAGAACGGCAAAGTTTCCGGCCTGGAAGTTGAGAAGACCCGCCTCGGGGAACCCGATGCCAGCGGCCGCCGTCGGCCGGAGCCGACGGGGGAAACATATATTATCGAAGCGGACAGCATCATCGCCGCCATCGGCCAGATTTCCGACATGGCTGTGTTCGAAGGCTGCTGCCTCGAACTTGGCAGGGGCGGCCGGGTGAAGGCGGAGGCGAACGGCCGGACCAGCCGCTGCGGCGTCTATGCCGGCGGCGACGCCGTCACCGGACCGGCCATCGTTATCCAGGCCTGCGCCGACGGTCAGCGTGCCGCCGACGCCATCTGCCGCGAACTGGCGGTAACGATTCCGGAACCGCCGCCGCCGCCGCAACCGGTCGCGGAAGAATTGGTCGCCGCCCGGCGGGCCAGGGCGCGGAAAGCCGCTCCCCGGCGGGAACACCATATCCCCGTCGCCGAACGGCAGGATTTCCGTCTGGTCGAACAGACCCTTTCGGCGGACGACGCCATCGCCGAAGCGAAGCGTTGCCTCCAGTGCGCCTCCATGTGCGGGAAGTGCGTCGAGGTCTGTCCGAACCGGGCCAATTACCAGTACAAGGTGCCGCCGTTCGCGGTCATGATACCGCGTCTGGCAGTACGGGACGGCAGGCTCGAATCCGTCGCCATGGAACCGGTCACCATCGTTCAGGGTACGCAGATTGTCCATGTCGACGACTTCTGCAACGAATGCGGCAACTGTTCCGCCTTCTGCGTCCACGAAGGCCGGCCGTACATGGACAAGCCGCGCCTGTTCCTGAACGACGACGACTTCCGGGCCGAATCCGACAACGCCTTCCGCGCCGGTGAAAAAACCATCCTCCGCCGCGTCGGCGGCAAGGAGGAGTCGGCCACGCTCCGGAGCTTCGGCTGGCAGTACGAGAACGAGTTTGTCCGCGTCCTCTTCGACCGGGGCTTTGTCGTCAGGCAGATGGAACTGAAACAGGCGTTCCCGGGCGAACTGTCGCTCCGGAGCGCGGTGGAAATGGCGACGCTGTACCGGGGGCTTCGGAACAGCATGTCGTGGCTCTTGAAATAAGGCGTCAGCAGAACAACTGAAAATGAGGTGAGGAACGGCGCTTTGCGCCAACAAACAATGAGGTTTGCGCTTTCCGCTTCAGTACGTCGGATACCCGGCCAACTATGAGAGGGGCCCACCTTGGCAAACACCGCCGTCGACGCCGCCGCCGTCGTCAAAAACCGTTCCGAACTTGTCTATTCCCTGTATGGACGTCCGCCGTTCTGGGAGGCGTTCCCGCTCGGCCTGCAGCACGTTCTCGCCATGTTCACGTCCAATCTGGCGCCGTGCTTTATCCTGGCCGGCGTCGTCGGCCTCGGCTCCGGCGACCGGATTATCATGGTCCAGTGCGCCATGATCGTGTCCGGCATTACGACCTTCTTCCAGCTGTATCCAATCAGCATTTTCGGGAAGAACAATAACCTCCCGCGCCTCGGCGCCGAACTGCCGATTGTCATGGGGACGTCGTTCGCCTTTGTCCCGACCGCCATCACCGTCGGCACCGCCTACGGCGTGCCGGGCGTGCTCGGCGGCGCGTTCCTCGGCAGTATTATTGAATTCATCATGGGATTCTTCATTAAGCCGCTGAAGCGCTTTTTCCCGCCGCTCGTCATCGGCGCCGTCCTTATCGCCATCGGCATCAACCTGCTCCGGGCCGGGACGAACTACTTCCTCGGCGGCGTCGGCAAGCCTGACTTCGGGTCGGTCCAGAACATCAGCCTCGGCTTCATCACCTTCATTACCATCCTTATCTGCCAGCGCTTCGGCAAGGGCCTCGTCAACCTGTCGTCTCTCCTTGTCGGGATTATCGTCGGCTATATTTTCGCCCTGTTCATGGGGAAGCTCGATTGGACCGCCTTCAATAATGCCAGCCTCGTGGCGATTCCCCGGCCGTTCCACTTCGGGATGGAGTTCCACCTGGACGCCGTCCTGACCTTCGCCGCCCTTTATATCGTCTCCGGCCTTGAGACCATCGGGAACACTTCCGGCATCACAGTCGCCGCCTTCAACCGGGAAGCGACGACGAAAGAGACGTCCGGCGCCATCATGGCCGATTCGTTCGGGTCGATGCTCGCGGCGGTCTGCAACACCCTGCCGAACACCGCCTTCGGGCAGAACGCCGGCATCGTCGCCATGACCCGCGTCGTCAACAAGTTCTGCATCGCCACCGGCGCCGCCACCCTTATCATCTGCGGCTTTGTGCCGAAGGTCGGGGCGATATTCTCGATGATGCCGGACAGCGTCCTTGGCGGCGCCGTCATCAGTGTCTTTGCCATGATTACGATTAACGGCATCAAGCTCATCGCCAAGTCCGGCTTCAGCCACCGGAACACCATCGTCCTCTGCGCCACGCTGGCGATGGGCATGGGCCTCGGCACGGCCAGCCCCGGGTCGTATGAAGCGATGCCTGTCATCTTCCAGTACCTCTTCAAGGATTCGGTGGCGACGGTCTGCATCATCGGCATTTTCATGAACATTGTTTTCCCGGCCGACCCGGAGCAGCACAAGCAGTCGACCGTTATCGAGATTGATTGATCCCTGACCGGTTTATCAGGAGGATGGCATAGCGGGGCGCGATAGTTTATGATGGATTTCACCATATCGCGTCTCGTCCGCCGTCCCGTCCCGTCGCGGGATCACGATCGGATCATTCCGGCGTATTCCGCGAAGCAGCACAGCGGTCCTGCAAAGGAGGTATCATGTCCAGCCAATTCAAATATGTCGGCAAGCCCCTTCCGCGCCTCGACGCCTACGACAAGGTCGCCGGCACCGCCGTCTACGCGGCCGACGTGGACGTGCCGGACGCGTGGGAGGCGGGCGTCCTCCGTTCGCCCGTCGCGGCCGGACGGCTCCGGAAAATCGACCGCGACCCGTCCTTCGACTGGTCGCGGGTCTGCGTCGTCACCGCCGCCGACATCCCCGGCATCAATGCCGTCCACATGATCCGGGACGACTACATCGCCATTGTCGAAGAGAAAATCGACTTCGTCACTCAGGCCCTCGCCCTCGTCGCCGCGCCGGACAAGAAAACCCTCGCCGCCGCCCTTGCCGCCCTCACGCCGGACATCGAGCCGGTTGAACCGGCCCTCACCATAGAAGACTCGCTCGCGGTCAAGAACAAGGTCTGGGGCGACGATAATGTCATGGACGACTTCTCGGTGAACCGGGGCGATGTTGAACAGGGCTTCCGGGAAGCCGACGTCATCATAGAAAACACCTACCGGACCGGTCTCCAGGAACATATCTATCTCGAGAACTGCGGCATGATCGCCTGGCCGACGGCGGACGGCGTCCGCGTCGCCGGGTCGCTCCAGTGCCCGCACTATGTCCATAATGCCCTGGCGATGGCCCTCGCCCTCGACACGAAAAACATCCAGGTCCAGCAGACCACCACCGGCGGCGCCTTCGGCGGCAAGGAGGATTATCCGTCCGTCATGGCGGTTTGGACAGCGCTTCTGGCGCGGAAATGCGGCAAGCCGGTCAAACTTTTGTACGAGCGGGGCGAGGACATGCTTGTCACGCCGAAGCGGCATCCGTCGAAAATCATCCACAAAATCGGTATGAAACGGGACGGCACCATCACCGCCGCCGAAGTCGATCTCTACATCGACGGCGGCGCCTGCACGTCCATGAGCAAGGTCGTCCTAGCCCGGGCCGTTCTCCACTGCACCGGCGCCTACAAGGTGCCGAACGCCAAACTCAGGGCGCGGGCGATGGCGACGAACACGCCGCCGAACGGCGCTTTCCGGGGCTTCGGCGCGCCGCAGGCGATTTACGCAATTGAACGGCAGATGGATTTCGCCGCGATGAAACTCGGGATGGACCCGTACACGATTCGACTTAAAAACGTCCTTCATCGGGGCGATGCCCTCCCGTTCGGGCAGGTGCTGGAAGACGGCGCTTCGGCCGAGGCCGTTCTCACTGACGCGGTCGAGCGGTCGAACTTTGTCGAGAAGTGGCGTGAGTGCATGGAGCAACCGGCCGGCCGGATTCGGAAGGGCATCGGTCTGTCCTTGTGCATGCACGGCGGCGGCTTCACCGGTTCAGGCGAAGACACCATGGGCACCACCGTCGATGTTGAACTCTACCCGGACGGCCGCGTCGAAGTCTTGTCCGGTTCGACCGAAATGGGGCAGGGCACGGATACGATGCTCCCCATGTATGTGGCGGAAGTCCTGGAACTTTCACTCGAACGGGTCAGCCACCCGCTTCCCGACACCACCCGGGCGCCGAACAGCGGCCCGACGGCGGCGTCGCGGACAGCGATGTTTGTCGGCCGGGCCTGCGTCGACGCTGGCGAGAACCTGATAAAACTTCTTAAGGAATTTATCGCGGAAAAGCGCGGCATCATGCCGGACGGCTATGCGGATGGGGTTTTCACGAAGGACGGGAAACCGGTCTCCACCATCGACGAGGCCGCCGCCCTGTGGTTCGGCGAACCCGCACGCGGGCGTCTCGTCGCCCGGGGAAAAGTCTATCCGGACGACCGCTACAAGTGGGACGAAGTGAACTTCCACGGCACTGCCTACAAGGGTTATTCGTGGCTGGCGCAGGTGCTGGAGGTCGAAGTCGATCTGGACACGTATGAGATCCACCCGCTCCACTCGACCGTCTCCACCGAAGTCGGCCGCGCCATCAACCCGATTCAGGTCGAAGGCCAGATGGCCGGCGGCGTCCTCCAGTCCTACGGCATGGGCTACCTCGAGGAAATGACGGTGACGCCGGACGGCAAGTTCTCCGCCCACCAGTTGAACGCCTACCTCATTCCGACCACCTTGGACACGCCGGAGTTCAGCGTCCGGGTGTTCGAGGACCCGTCGCCGTTTGGCGCTTTCGGCGCCAAGGGCCTGGGCGAACTGGCCTGCGACGGCGGCGCGCCGGCCGTGGCGTCGGCGGTGGACAATGCCGCCGGTGTCCACGCCGTGGAAGCGCCCCTGACCGGGGAGAAATTGTTCAACCTTCTGGAAGCAAAAGCCGCCGGTACGGGCGCGGAGGGCAAGGCATGAAAATCGAACTCACCGTCAACGGGGAAAAGCGCATGGTTCAGGCCGAACCGCTGTCCCGTCTCCTCGACATCCTCCGGGACGGCCTCTCTCTTCACGGCTGCAAGGAAGGCTGCGGCGAAGGCGAATGCGGCGCTTGTTCCGTCATTATGAACGGGCAGTTGGTCAATGCCTGCATGGTCCCGGCGATGCAGGCGGCCGGCGCCGACATCCTCACCGTCGAAGGCCTTGGCACAAAAGACAAGCCGGACGCCCTCCAGATGGCCTTTATCGACGAAGGCGCGGTCCACTGCGGATTCTGCACGCCGGGGATGATTCTGGCGGCGCGGGATCTTCTCGAGAAAAACCCGTCGCCCGACCGCGAGGAAATCCGCGTCGCCCTGTCCGGGAACCTCTGCCGCTGCACCGGCTATGAACGCATTTACGCCGCCGTCGGGAAGGCGGTCCGGGACGGCTACACCGCCCGGCGGGCCACTGCGGCAGAGCCGGTCCAGCCGATTTACGAAGGGGCGGAGCGGGACAAGTATTTCAGCCCGAAAAACCTCGATGAAGCGCTGGCCATTCTCGGGAAATATCCGGACATCCTCATCCTGTCCGGGAACACCGATATCGGCACCGAACTGAAAAGCGGCAAGCGCGTCCCGGAATGCGCCCTCGATATTTTCGCCGTTCCGGAATTGAAACAGATCAGGCAGGACGGCGACGTTATTCGGATCGGTTCGAGCGTCACAAACACGCAGATTATGGAGTCGGACCTCATCCGGGAGAAGCTTCCCGCCCTCTGGCAGGCGTCGTCCATGTGCGCGGCCCCGGCCATCCGGAAC
>JAJBTL010000338.1:6441-11376 GCA_020860865.1 Planctomycetota bacterium
GAACCGGGCCACCGTCGGCGGCAACTTCTGCACCGCCTCCGGCGCGGCCGATCTGCCAGGCGCGTTGTTCGCCCTCGGCGCCGAGGCGGTGGTGCAGTCGTCGTCCGGCCGGCGGACCATGACCGCGCCCGAGTTCATCAAGGCCTACCGCAAGCCGAACCTCGAACCGGGCGAACTGCTTGTTGAACTGGTGGTGCCGATACCGCCCGAAACGGCCAGGCAGCAGTTTTACAAACGCGGGTCGCGGGCGGCTCTGACGCTGTCCCGCGTTTCCCTCGCCCTGTATGTCGAGATTGAAAACGGCGTCATCGTTAAATGCCGCGCCGCCGCCGGCAGTATGTCGCCGACACCTATCCGTTTGCCCAAACTGGAGGCCGTCCTCACCGGCCGTCATCTCGACGCGGCGCTGGTGGACGAGGCGGTCGCGACAGTGCGGGCGGAACTGTCGCCCCGGAAGTCGGCGCAGTACCGGAAGGCATTGTCCGGCAACCTGGTCAGGCGTTTTCTTGAAGAGGTCATGGAAGAGGCCGGCGCGGCGTGCTCGTAGATCGGGCCGGTCGTCGTATACATTTCGGCAGTCGTATCGCATCGTTGATCTGGTAAAGGAGGGCCGCCACTGAATGAACCGCAGCAGACATTGTAACGACTCGTATAAATCCGAAATTGGTCGGATGTCTCTACCAACTACCGTAAATAGTTGTCTATGAGTCTCACCCGGAGCGCCCGCGCTCTCGTTGGGACCAAGCATTGTTAGAAATTCTGTGATAATCCGGGTTAGGCGCTGTAAGGAGCGGTAGGGTGATTTTTCCGGTGGTTTGGAAAAAGCGCCCGCGAGCGACTGGATGCGACTAACCCGGAATTATCACGAAAATTCCAAAAATGCTTGATTGGACAGGCGGTGGTTGATTTGTAGTACGCGCCGTTATCCTTTTCCTCCCTGTGCGCTCCGGGCCCTGTCCGTCATCGCGTACAATGCAAATCCGAACGGAGGAAAACAGCGATGGATAACAGCTTCGTGCTCAAAGGGGACATCTGTTTCAGTGAATCGCCGACCAGGCTCGCCTGTCAATCAGACGGCTACCTCGTCTGCGAAGACGGCGTGGCCAGGGGCGTCTTCGCCGAACTTCCGGAAAAGCACCGTGGGCTGCCGCTGCGGGATTGTTCCGGCAAGCTTATCGTTCCCGGCCTTGTCGACCTGCACATGCATGCCCCGCAATACGCATTCCGTGGCCTCGGAATGGATCTCGAACTCCTCGACTGGCTGAACAGCCAAACCTTCCCGGAAGAATCCCGCTACGCCGACACCGCCTACGCCGAACGCGCCTACCAGGCCCTCCTTGCCGATCTTGTCGCCGGCCCGAATACCCGCGCCTGCATCTTTTCGACCCTCCACCTTCCCGCCACAAAAATTCTTATGGACCGCCTCGAAGCGTCCGGCCTCGTCACCATGGTCGGCAAGGCGAACATGGACCGGAACTCGCCGGACTGCCTCTGCGAATCGAGCGCGGCAAATAGCCTCGCCGACACCCGGCGCTGGCTCGACGACAGCCGGTCCTACAACCGGACGGCGCCCATACTGACGCCACGGTTTATCCCGTCCTGCTCGGACGAACTGCTGCGCGGCCTCGCCGATCTCCAGAAGGAGACCGGCCTGCCGGTGCAGTCGCACCTGTCGGAAAATCCCGGCGAAATCGCCTGGGTCCAGGAACTCTGCCCAGACAGCTCCTGCTACGGCGACGCCTATGCCCGGTTCGGACTGTTCGGTGGCGAGGCGCCGACCATCATGGCCCACTGCACCTGGTCCGGCCCGGAAGAGACCGTCCTCATGCGCCAGAACGGCGTCTACGTCGCCCACTGCCCGCAATCGAACACCAACCTGTCCTCCGGCATTGCGCCGGTGCGGAAGTTCTTGAATGAAGGCGTCCGCGTCGGCCTCGGGAGCGACGTCGCCGGCGGCTGCCACACGTCGATATTCCGCGCCATGGCGGATGCCGTCCAGATGTCGAAGATGCGCTGGCGCCTTATTGACGACAGTGACAAGGCCCTGACGGTGGAAGAGGTGTTTTACCTCGGCACCGTCGGCGGCGGCCGGTTCTTCGGCAAGGTCGGATCGTTCGACGACGGCTTTGAATTCGACGCCGTCGTCCTGGACGACGCACCGCTCCTGCCGCCGTACCCGGTCGGCCTGCCGGACCGCCTGGCCCGGGTCGTCTACCTGAGTGACGACCGCCACGTCGCCGCCAAGTTCGTCCGGGGAAAACAGGTTAAATAGCGAACAGCTTGAAGGTATTTTCATCCGCGCAGTCCGTCCCGCCCGCGGCGCCATGCCGCCAGGCCCCACCACATTGGAGGATTCGCCATGTTAGACAACTATTTCGGCGTCAGCAAAAACGGCAGTTCCGTTCGGACCGAAGTCCTGGCCGGCATCACCACCTTTTTCGCCACCGCGTATATTATCCTGGTCAATCCGCTTGTCCTCAGCCAGGGCGACGGGTCCATCTTTAACGGAGTCTTTTTCGCCACCTGTATCGGCGCCGCCATCGGGACGTTTCTGATGGCGTTTTATGCCAGAATTCCTTTCGCCCAGGCGCCGGGCATGGGCCTGAACGCCTTCTTCGCCTACACCGCCATGCCCGCCATCGCCGCGTTCCTGGTGGCGCGGAATCCGTCGACGGTGGAACTGTACCAGATGGCCCTGCCGCTTGTCCTTTACTCCGGCGTCATCTTCATCATCATTTCGGCGGTCGGGCTCCGCGAGAAAATCATCAACGGGATTCCGGACAATATTAAGCGCGCCCTCACCGGCGACGTCGGCCTGTTTATCGCCTATTTGGGGCTGCAGAACTCAGGCATCATCGTTGCCAGCCCGGCGACGCAGGTGACCTTGATCAACTTCGCCGACTACGCGAACCACAGCCACGCCATCCACGGCGCGCTCCTCACCCTGTTCGGGCTGTTTGTCATTGCGGCCTTGGCGTCCAAGCGGATCAATGGCGCGGTGCTTCTTGGCATCCTGGCGACGACGGTGATTGCGTTCCTGACCGGCTTCGCGAAGATCCCGGAAAACTTCTCCTTCGATATCAGCGGCCAGGCCGCCGACTTCATGAACGTCTCGTTCTTCAAACTCGACTTCTTCGGGCCGTTCCAGCACGAACACCTCGGCGCCGCCATCGGCACCATGCTTGCCCTCATTCTCGCCTTCGCCATGGTGAACATGTTCGACTCCATGGCCACCATTTACGGCGTCTGCCAGTCCGCCGGCATGGTGGACGAAAAGGGCGAAATCAGCGGCCTCCGGAAAGGCCTGATGGCCGACGCCACCGGGACGGCGGTCGGCGCCCTCCTCGGCACCTCGACCGTGACCACGGTGGTGGAATCGGCGACCGGCATCGGCGAAGGCGGCCGGACCGGCTCGACGTCGTTCGTCACCGGCATCCTTTTCCTCGTCGCGTTGGTGCTGGCGCCGATTGTCGTCCTCATCCCCAGCGTCGCCACCGCGCCGGCCCTTATTTACGTCGGTTGTTTGATGATGGGCAGCATCAAGGCGGTGGACTTCTCCGAACCGTCCGACGCGGTGCCGGCGTTCCTCACCATCATCATGATGCCCCTCACCTATTCCATCGCCAACGGCATCGCCTTCGGCCTGATCTCGTTCTGCATCATCAAGCTCCTCACCGGCCGGGCAAGGGAAATCAAGGCGCCGACGGCGGTGGTGGCGGCGCTGTTCGTGTTGCAGTTCATTATTCGCTGATGCAAACGTTCGTTTATCAAACGCTCCAACACTACGTGGTACGGGACCAGCACACACGCGCCGGTCCCGTTTTCACGCCAATGCGGGTTGTCGTACCTATCGGTCCGATGCCATGCGGGAGTGCCAAAAGCCGACAATCGCTTCAAGGACGGACCCGCCGAGGGCGCGGGCTTTTTCCGAGACGGTGAAACAATACCGCCGATCGCCACGCGGGTCGACATCGCCGAGTTTGAGTCCGCGCCCGACCGCCGTCCCGTTCCGGATACAGCCACGGACCACACCGTCCAACGCTGACACGACATCTTGGCCGTCCACCCGGAGGACAACGTCTCCGAACCGGACACTGTCGCCAATCGCCCGCACTGTCTCAACAATGCCGTCCGCCGGCGCCCGGAGAACGCGCTCGCCGGTATAGCCGGCGATGTTCCCGGGAATGCCGGTGTTGGCTTCGGCCGGGCCGTCCGTAATGAGGCGGCCGAGATCGTGGCCGCGGTTTGTTTCGATAACGATGTCGGCATCGGAGCCGGCGGCAAAACCGGGGCCGAGGGCGATGACCAGATCGGCCTCGCCTCGGCTGGTGCCGAGGTTTTTCTTGGCGATGATTGCGTCGACCGAGACGGCGAAGCCGCCGGGGAATTCCGTGAGCGTCCGCCAGTCCGGATCGACCTGGAGCGGAATGGCATCCCGATCCCACGCGCTGTGGAAGGACGCGGCGTCCGGGACGCGGATGGCGGTCACGCCTTCCACGGTCATGGCGCCGTCGTAGACAGCTTCGGAAAAACTTACCGCCCGCCGCACCGCCAGCGGCGCCGGCGTTTCCAGGAGGACGAGCCGGCGGAATCCGGCCCGGTGCAAGCGGACGGTAATCCCGGACGCCATTTCCCCGGCGCCCTTGATGACAATGGGCATTTCCCCTAGTATCGCAGGTGCGGCTTTGGCCATGATCAATTTTCTCCACAGGGTAAATACTCGTCTTTTCAATTGGGACCGCACGTATGGACTTTGAAAGTCGATTCGACAGCGCCGTCGCCATTCCCGGCGTGGTGGCGCTGGTCGGCGCCGGCGGCAAGACAAGCCTTCTCTTCGCTCTGGCCGCCCGGGCGGCGGCGGACAACGTGCCGACGCTGGCGACGACCACGACGCGAATGCGCGTTCCGGAACGGCGGGCCGGCCTTGCAGGGCCA
>JAJBTL010000338.1:11386-19000 GCA_020860865.1 Planctomycetota bacterium
ACGGACGCGCCGGTCGTTCCGGAGACGGTCGCCGGAACGGTTGTCTACCAGGCCCGGCCGCCGACGGACGGCGATTTGCCGGACAAGGTCCGGGTGTCTCGCCGGAGACCGTCGACGCCTGGAAACTGGCGCGGCCGGACGCGCATATCCTCGTCGAGGCGGACGGCGCGGCCGGACGACTTCTCAAGGCGCCCGGCCGCCCACGAGCCGGTCGTCCCGTCCGGGGCGGACACGGTTGTCGCTGTGATCGGGCTTGGCTGTTTCTCTCGGCCGTTTAGTGACGACATCGTGTTTCGTCCCGATGCGGTGTCACGCATGACCGGTCTTCGGGACGGCGACATGATTACGCCCGAGGCGGTTCTGCCGCTCATTGGCCGTGCGGACGGGTTGTTCAAAAACACGCCGCCCGGCGCCGGGCGCATCCTTTTCCTCAACCAGGCCGATCTGCCCGGAGCCGCCGAGGCGGGCCGCGAACTGGCTATGCTCATTCGGGAACGGATGCCCGGGGCGGTGGACGCGGTCGCCCTCGGCGCGGTCGCCAAACAGGGAGTCGCATGTCACCTCATCCGGATGTAATACTACCCGTCGTGCTCGCCGCCGGCGACGGCACCCGCCTCGGCGGCGGCAAACTTCTCCTCGAGTACCGGGGACAACCGCTTGTCCTCGGAGCCGTTCGGGCGGCGCTGTCAGGAAGCGACGGGCCGGTCGTCGTCGTGGTCGGCGCCGATGCCCAGGCGGTGACGGGGGCTATTCGGAATCATATCGCCGACCAACCCGACGCGGCGGAGCGGCTGGTCTTTACTGAAAACCGGCAGTGGGCCGACGGGCAAAGCACGTCGCTCCGCTGCGGCATCCGGGCCGCCACCACGGTATCGGGCGGAGCCGTCGCTGGAGTCGTCGTGATGTTGGGCGATCAACCGACGATCCGGGCGGAGACGGTCAGGAAGCTTGTCGAACGGCACGTCCGGCAGTGCCGCACCGACCCGGACCACGGCGCCACCCGGCCGAAATACCGGGGACGGCCGGGAAACCCGGTGGTGTTGTCGGTCCGGCTGTTCCACGATGTCGAAGCGCTACGCGGCGATGTCGGCGCCAGGGCCATCCTGGCCCGGCTTGGCGACAGGCTGCTCCTGTATCCGGTGGAGGATGAAGGGGTGGTCAGGGATGTCGACACGCCGGAGGAGTACGATGCTTTGACCAGGGAGGGGGAATGACGGCATCACGGAACGCCGCCTCCCGGTCAGCGCGCGTCGGACGGGACTGATTCCTCGTAGACGGTTTTGCCGTTGTCGGAACTTTTTATATAGATGCCGCCGACGAGGACGTCGTTGTCCCGGAGGGCGCATTCGGCGTCGTTCCGCTGGTCCTCGTCGATGCGGAGGCAGATGCCGCAGCCGTCGCCGAGGGAGGACGGCCGGGTCATGACCCTAACATCGATGCCGGCCATGAGAAGGGACTTCTCGCCGGCGAGGGCGTTATGGGTGGTGGGAAAGACGAAAACAATTTCTCGGTCAGCCATGCGGTCGACATCCTTGGATCAAACGAGGCTTTGTAGGGGCGGTTACCGCGACTCCGTGCCGGCGGCGTTTGTACCACAATCCCGCTTCATGTCAAAACCGGTGAATGATGCCCGGTCCCACCGACAGTGCGCCGTCCCTCTATGTCAAGTGCACTGTCCTGGCCGCGCCGGACAGCGTTTCGACAATGGCGAACATGTTGGTGACGGTGCCGACCCGGAGCGCTTCGGTTTTGCCAAAATGGTTGAGGCAGGCGCCGCAGGCCATGATGGCGGTGCCTTTTTCCGTCAGGGTCCGGAGGTCCTTCAGTGCCGCCGACCCGTCGCAGGCGAGGTGCACACCGCCATTATAGAATACCACAACGGCGGGGGGCGTGTCGAGTTCTGTCAGGGAAAAAATAAAACTCTTCAGGAGGGTGCGGCCGAGATCGTCGTCGCCGGTGCCCATGCGGTCGGTGCCGATGGCGACGACGACGGCGTCGTCCGCCTGGACGGCGCAGCCGGCCGCGTCCGCCCGCGCCGAGAGAACGACCGAGATGTCGCCGTCCGCCGTCGCCTCGGCGCGGAAGTCGCAGTTCCGTCCTTCCGCCAGTTTCCGGAGGTTTTCCCGGGCCGCGTCGTTGTCGACCACCACCTCGAGTTCATCGCCGGCGGCCAGATCGGCCAGCCGCTTTTTCGCTTCGATAACCGGGAGCGGGCAAGGTTTGCCGCGCATGTACAATTGTATCATCGCGAATCCCCCAGTGGAAAAATGGCCGGATATGTTTTCGTCTTGTCTAACGTTTTAAAAAAGCAAGCCTACACAACCTCCACCGCCACCG
The DNA here is from genome assembly GCA_020860865.1 of Planctomycetota bacterium. GTDB lineage: Bacteria > Planctomycetota > SZUA-567 > SZUA-567 > SZUA-567 > JAJBSZ01. Next base: position 13,724 of record JAJBTL010000338.1, read on the forward strand.
GGCGACGGGCATCGACCACGCCGACAATCGCCGCCGCCGGATCGGTCTGCCGAATGGCCCGGACCAGCGCCTCGGCCTCCCCGGCCGGAACGGCAAGGAGAAGGCCGCCGGAAGTTTGCGGGTCGAACACGACTTCTTGCGCCGCCGCCGACAATAAGGCGACAGAGACGCGGTCCCCGGCGTGGACGCGGTTCCGCTGGCCGGCGGCGGTGAAATAAAACTCTTCGGCAAAATACTCGGCCCGGGGCAGACACGGGAGGGCGTCGTACTCTATAGTCAGGGTGACGGCGTCACCGGCCATTTCGAGGGCGTGGCCAACGAGGCCGAAGCCGGTAACGTCGGTGGCGGCGTGAACGGTGAAGCCTGCGGCGGCGGCGGCGTCCCGGTTCAGCCGTTCCATCGACGCGATGGCGGCGTCGACATCGTCCGACGTGGCGGCCTCGGCGGCGGCCGCCGCGAGGGTCAGGCCGACGCCGAGGGGTTTTGTGAGGACGAGGCAATCGCCGACCCGGGCGCCACGGTTACGCCAGACCCGGTCCGGATGCACCCGTCCGGTGACGGCGAGGCCGTACTTCAGGCCGGAATCGTTGATGGAATGACCGCCGGCGAGGGTGGCGTCGGCTTCGACGATTTTCTCGGCGCCGCCGGCGAGGATTTCCCGAAGGATGGCCTTGTCCCAGCGCTCGGGGAAACAGACGAGGTTCAGGGCGATGACGACGCGGCCGCCCATGGCGTAGACGTCGGACATGGCGTTGGCGGCGGCGATGCGGCCGAAGCGCCGGGGGTCCGCCACCATCGGCGGAAAAAAGTCGACTGTGGACACGATGGCGTCGTCCGGGGACACTTGGTAAACGGCGGCGTCTTCGGCGCCGCCGAAACCGGCGAGGACGTTCGGGTCGACTCGGCCGGCGGCGGGCAGGCCGGCTAGAAGCCGGGCGAGACCGCCCGGGCCAATCTTGGCGCCGCAGCCGCCGCTCGGGCAGTCCTTGAGGGGAATGGTCAGGGTCACCGCGTCTCCATTTAAATCCAATCGTCACTTTCGAAAAGGGCTGTCATGATCTATCTGGACAATGCCTCGACCACATTTCCGAAACCGCCGGCCGTCGTCCAGGCGGTTGTCCACGCGGTTGAACATTTCGGCAACCCGATGCGCGGCACGCATCCGTATGCCCTCGATGCTCTCAGGGCGGTGGAAGCAGCCCGGGACGACGTCGCCACGCTTTTCAACTGCCAGCCGGAACGGGTGGCTTTTACGAAAAACGCCACCGAAGCCATCAACATCGCCGTCGCCTCCCTGGACGGCCATATCATCACGACAGAGGCCGAACACAACGCCGTTCTCCGCCCGCTGTACCGCCACGGGAATATCGGCATCGCCCGGGTGGACGGGCGCGGCAGGTGCGGCCTGGACGACATCGCGGCGGAACGCCGGCCTGACACGGTGGCGGTGGTTATGGCCCACGGCGCCAACCTGTCCGGGAATATCGCGCCCGTCGCCGACATCGGCCGCTGGTGCCGGGACAACGGCATCCTCTTCGTCCTCGACGTTGCCCAGACCGCCGGCCTTCTCGACATCGACATGGACGCGCTGGCCATTGACGCCCTCTGTTTCTCCGGCCACAAGTCACTGTACGGCCTTCAGGGCACCGGCGGGATATGTGTCGGGGAACGGTTCCCGGCCCGGCCGTTCATCGTCGGCGGCAGCGGCGTCGACACCTACCGGAAGACCCAGCCGGACGAATTGCCGACCCGCCTCGAAGCCGGCACGTTGAACAGTCACGGCATCGCCACACTGTCCGCAGGTATTGCCTACGTCCGGGAGCACGCACCGGCGGCGCTGCTTGAACAGGCGACGGCTTTGGCCCGGTCGTTCCACACCGCCGTGGCCGGACTGGACGGCGTCGTCACCTACGGAGACTACGACGCCGATGTCAGGTTGCCGCTGGTGACGCTGAACATCGGCGACATGGATTCGGCCGACGTGGCGATGATCCTGGCGGACGAATTCGACATCGCCATCCGGCCCGGCAGTCACTGCGCCCCGCTCCTTCATGAGCGGTTCGGCACGCGGCACCAGGGCGCGGCGCGGTTTTCTTTTTCCCACCTGAACACGCCGGAAGAGGCGGCGCTGGCGGCCGAGGCGGTACAGGCCCTGAGCCGTCGCCTCGCCGGCAGCCGGTAACACTGTACCGGTGATTCCGCTTACAGACCCAACGTCCGTTTGACCAACCGGCCCCGCCCGGGCGCACCGACGAACTCGCCATCCCGGGCGATAACTTCGCCCCGGGACACGGTGAGGCGCGGTTTTCCGAGAACGTGGAAGCCCTCGTACGGCGTGTAGTCGACGCGTTCGTGGAGGGCGTCGTGGCGGATGGTCCAGGCGGCGTCCTGATCCCACAGGACAAAGTCGGCGTCGCTTCCCGGCCGGAGAATGCCCTTTTTCGGGAATAGGCCGAAAATCTCCGCCGGCCGCGTCGCCGTCACCCGCGCCACATCGGTCACGGACATCCGTCCGGCCATGAAGCCTTCCGAATACATCAGGGACAACCGCGCTTCGACGCCGGGAATGCCGCCGGGGCATTTCGTAAAATCGCCGCGTCCGGCCTGCTTGTCCAGGTCGAACGAAAACGGGCAGTGGTCGGTGGCGACGGTGTCGATATCGCGGCGGCGCAGGCCTTCCCAGAGTATCTGGTTGTCCGACCGTTTCCGGAGCGGCGGCGCCATGATGTATTTAAGGCCTTCGTCCGGGTCGTCGTAGCGGCTGTCGTCCAGGAGAAGGTACTGCGGGCAGGTTTCGGCGAAGACGTTCGCCTGGCCGCGTTCGCGGGCACGGCGGATAACGTCGAGGCCGTGGGCGGTGGACAGGTGGACGATGAAGGCGCGGGCATCGCCGGCCGCCCGAGCAAAGGCGAGGACGCGGCCGACCGATTCGGCCTCGGAATAATCGGGCCGGGACAACGGGTGAAAGCGGGGCGCCGTGTCCCGCCGGGCGAGGAAGCGGGAACGGAGAAAGGCGGTAATGGCGTCATTTTCGCAGTGGAAACAAACGGTGACGCCGAGTTCCTTCGCCCGTTCGAGCACGCGGAGGACAGCGTCGTCGTCCTGGCGGTTGGCGTAGGTCATGTATATTTTATGACTGGTGACGCCTTCCGGAATGAGCGCCGCCATGTCGTCCAGCACCTGGTCGTCGACATGCTGGACAACGCCGTGGAAGGAGTAATCGACCACCGCCGGCGCCGCCAGGTCGTGGTAGGTGCGGATAGGCTCCGCCAGACGGCAGCCGTCCGGACCGTTGGCGACGTGGTCGACAATGGTGGTGGTGCCGCCGACGGCGGCGGCGATGGAGCCGGTGAGGAAGTCGTCCCGGGCGCGGAAGGCGCCGAGGTCGAGGTCGAAATGGGTGTGGGCGTCGACGCCGCCCGGCAGGCAGTAGCAGCCGCCGGCATCGATGACCTCGGCCGTGCCGGCCGGGATGTCCCGGGCTATCCGGTGGATGACGTCGCCGTCGACAAGGAGGTCGCCGTCGATAACGTCCGGACCGCTGACGATTTTGGCGTTTTTGACAAGCAGTGCCATTTCGTTCCCTCCCTGGCCGACAGGATGATGATTTGACGAGGCGGTCTTTTGGCCCACATTACCTTATATGGCTATCGTCTCACAGGTCAACGGAACCGGTCCTACTTTTTCTTCCGGTAATAGGTATTCTCCATCGGCAACTTCCCCCTGAACTCCCCGTCGAACCGGTAATAGGCCGCCGCCGCCGCCGGCGCGGTCGGGATGGTCGCCAGTTCGCCGACGCCCTTGACGCCGTAGGCGAATTCGCCCGCCTCGTCGGTGCGGACGAGGATGACGTCAATCGGCGGCGCCATATCGGATCGCCAGAGGCCGAGGGTGCCGTACTTGACCTGGGGAATGCCGTCCCGGAGCGGATAGTCCTCGGTAAAGGCGTAACCGAGTCCCATCACAACGCCGCCCTCGATTTGACCGGTGGCGGCTTTCGGATTGACGACCCGGCCGACATCGTAGGCGGCGACGACGCGTTCGACCCGTCCCTCCTCGTCCAACAGCACGACCTGCGCCGCGTAACCGTAGGCGACAGGGCTGACCGGGTTCGGCTTGTCCGCGCCCATTGGAGCGGTCGTTGCCAGGTATTCGCCGGAAAACTCCCGGCCTTCGAGATCGGCGAGGGTCTTTCCGGCGTCCAGTTCGGCCTTCAGGTGTTGGGCGGCGCGGAGCGTCGATTCGCCGGTGAGAAGGGTTTGCCGGGATGCGGTGGTGGTGCCGGCGTTCGGCGTGCGCCGGGTGTCGGGCCGTTCGGCAATGACCTGGTCAGGTATGACGCCAAGGGTCTCGCAGACAATCTGCGTCGTCACCGTTGCCATGCCTTGGCCGATGCAGGCGGCGGAGGTGCGGACGTGGAGTTTGCCCTTTTCCACCGAAATGATGCAGCGGCTGGTGTCCGGGACGCCGACGCCGAGGCCGCTATTCTTGAAACAACTCGCCAGTCCGGCCCGGGGATGGCTTTCGTAGATGTCCTTGACCGCCTCCAGGCAGTTGGTGAGAGCGGTGGTGCCGTCGGCGATCTGGCCGTTCGGGAGCACCTGGCCGGGGCGGATGGCGTTCCGGTAACGGATTTCCCATGGTGAGATGCCGACCAGTTCGGCGAGCAGGTTCAGGTTCATTTCGGTGGCGAAGGCGGACTGGGTGACGCCGAAGCCACGGTAGGCGCCGGCCGGCGGGTTGTTGGTGTAGACCGCCTTGCCGTCGATATCGATGTTCTGGTAATTGTACGGTCCGGCGGCGTGGGTGCAGGCGCGTTGCAGGACCGGGCCGCCAAGCGAGGCATAGGCGCCGGTGTCGGAGACGATGACCGCTTTCATGGCGGTGAGGATGCCGTTTTCGTCGCAAGCGGTGGTGAAGTCAATTTCCATGGCGTGGCGCTTCGGGTGGACGCGAATGCTTTCGTCCCGAGAGAGCTTGACCTTGACCGGACGCCGGGTCAGCCAGGCGGCGAGGGCGGCGTGGTGCTGGACGCTCATGTCCTCCTTGCCGCCGAAACCGCCGCCGACAAGCATGGACGTGACATGGACCTTGTCCGCGTCGAGGCCGAGCATCCAGGAGATTTCCCGCTGCTCGTCGTAGATAGACTGGCCGCCGGTGAAGACGTGGACGCCGGCGCCTTCCGGCAGGGCGACGGCGCACTCCGGTTCCATGCAGGCGTGTTCGGTGAAGGGCACGCTGTAATGACGGGTGACGACATGGGCCGAGGCGGCGATG
>JAJBTL010000019.1:0-2071 GCA_020860865.1 Planctomycetota bacterium
GGGGTCAGGAGCGCGATTTCCGCATCCCGTCAGGAAGACAAGCCCGCCCAGGGCGGCAGAGAGGCAAAACGTTCGCAATGGGTTCTCCTGTAAAAAAAACACACCGGTCTGCGGTTAGGAATGACTTCCGTGACGCCATCCGTCCGGACGCTGTCCAGTCGGTCGCTTCCAGCCGCGCCGTCAACATAAACGCCAAAATACAGCCGGTCACCGTCCGGCCCGGCGCGGAGACATCCCTGTTCCGTCACCGTTCGTACCGACACACCACTTTTCCGCATTCTACTCCATGGAGAGAATACAGTGTACTTATAGTATCGTCCATAATTACGGGATTTGTAGGAAAAAAACGGATTTCCGGGCAGGGTTGACGGCTTGTCCAGGGGAAATTATCGGTATCAACGTTTTCCTAACCGGGGCATCGGCAACGGGTAAAGTAACCGCAAGCGATTTGCGTTAAACGATGGAAGCATTGACCCTGTTTTCTACCGGGTGTGGCACTCCATTAATATGTATTCCATGACCAGTCCTGTGGCCAGCGTCGGCTTGGCCGTCCCGCCGCTTTCGGGACCGGCCTGCCGCTGTCTCCCGGCCAGGCGATTCGACCTGAAGACGGTCCGGCCGTGAACCGGTTGTTGCTACGCGTTACCGAATGGCTGGACAAGGCTCTTGCGAAAACGCTCCTGTTTAGGATAAAATGGAATTCTTCACGAAGGATGCCAAAGTCTTGGCGGACAAGAGAATGTGTACACGAAACAATGGTTCCGGGTGAAGGCGCGTCGCGGCCCCGGAGAGGCCCGTTCGCGGCCGGTTGTCGAACCCATTTCGGTTTGGGGATCGAAGCGCCGGTTTCGGCCGGCTTTTGTGCGTTATGTCGAAATATCCGTAAATACTGGTTTATCGAGCCGCTGGTACCAGATGTTCCGGGCTCGCGCTTTTACTATTTCATGTCGTCATATATACGCTGAGGAGAAAAACACGATGCAGCAATCACACCCGTCCAGGCTGAAAGTCGCTGTCGCCACCGCCACCTCGGACATGAACGCCACGCTCCGGTTCCTTTTCGCCGTTGCCGTGGTCGGTGTCATGACCGTCCTGTTTGCCGGTCGCGCTTTCGGTCTTGATTCGGAAAACATCCGGGCCGCCAAGGCCCTGTCGAACGCCTATGCCGAAGTGGTCGAACACGTCGGTCCGGCGGTGGTCGGCATTGAAACGGAAAAGGTCATCACCCGTACCGCCAGCGGCGGCATGGGCGGCATGCCCGGTTTCGAAGACCCGATGGAATTCTTTGAAAAATTCTTCAACATCCCGGACCTCGGCGGCAGCCGCCCCCGTAACCGCGCCCGCCCGACCCCGTAACCGGAAACGCGCCGCTCCGCCGGCATTGGCTCCGGCGTGGTCATCGACGCCGAAGGCCACATCCTCACGAACAACCACGTGGTCGCCGACGCCGACACCATCAAGGTCGAGTTCGCCCACGAAAAAGGCAAGATCTACGAGGCGGAAATTGTCGGCCGCGACCCGAATTCCGACCTCGCCGTCATCAAGCTGAAAGAAACGCCGTCGCACCTGCCGTATGCCGAACTCGGCGACTCGGACGCCCTCAAGCCCGGGAATATCGTCATCGCCATCGGCTCGCCCCTCGGCTTCAAGCAGAGCGTTACCACCGGCGTCGTCTCGGCGAAAGGCCGTAACCTCGGGGAACTCGCGTACGAACGGTTTATCCAGACCGATGCCTCGATTAACCCCGGGAACTCCGGCGGCCCCCTCGTCAACCTTGACGGCGAAGTTGTCGGCCTCAATACCATGATCTCGGTCCGGCCCGGCTCGAGCGGTTCCATCGGCATCGGCTTTGCCATACCGATTAACCAGGCCAAGTCGGTTATCCGCCAGCTTATCGACAAGGGAAGCGTCACCCGTGGCTGGCTCGGCATCGCCATGAACCCGGAAGACAAGGATCTCAGCCTCCAACTTGGCCACGACGGCACCGGCGTCCTCGTCACCGAAGTCGACCCGAAGGGCCCGGCCCGGAATGCCGGCCTCCGGCGCGGCGCCCTGGTTATATACCTGAAAC
>JAJBTL010000019.1:2081-2300 GCA_020860865.1 Planctomycetota bacterium
ACCTCATTATTTCCTTCAATGACATCGCCATCAAGGACAACGAACACCTGCGGTACATGGTCGCGGAAACGGAACCCGGCCGCGAAATTCCGATTACCGTCATCCGGGACGACGCGCGCGTCGACCTGACCCTCACCATCGAGGAACAGCCGGAAGACCTCTACAGCATGGCCCGGCGGATGGGCGGTTCGGGCGGCAGCGACAACCTGGACGACACCG
>JAJBTL010000019.1:2310-18628 GCA_020860865.1 Planctomycetota bacterium
CGCCTCGCCTCCACCTTCGCCACCACGGCACCGGCGTCGTCGTCACCGAAGTCGACCAGACCGGCGAAGCCCGGAATGCCGGCCTCCGGGCCGGAACCGTGGTTATCGAACTGAACCGTACGCCGGTCAAGGACGTCGCCTCCTTCAGGAAAATCCTGAAGGACAGCGCCGGCAAGGACAAGATCCTCGCCTACGTCCGCTTCGGCGAAGTGTCCCGCTATCTTATCCTCAACCTGAAATAGCCGGTCGCGACAGAGTACTCAGCAGAATAGCCTGGACCACTCCGGTTCAGGCTATTTTTATATCCTCCTGAATGCATCCGGCCGCACCGGCGCGGCATGTTCAGGGAGTGACAACAGAAGACTGGCATTTCCCGAAAAACATTTTATACTCTTTCCCATGATTGACGAACCGCATATCGGACTTCTCGGACGGACCATGTTCGAGACCATCCGCCTGGAATGCGAACAGAAATGGGGCGCCGTCCTTTCCGCCTTCGACAATGATGGCGGGCTGGTGTTCGGCATCTATCCGCCCGGCGTCAACCAGCGCACCCGGAGCGTCATCTGCCTCCACGCCCACGAAGGCGTCCGCTGGGGCGAGGTGCCGTTCGACCTCCTTCCGGACGGCGGCATGATCTGGGTGGTGCCGGTCATCACCAACCAGCGTCCGTCCGGGGCCGTCGTCGGCTATATCGGGAAGGAGGCGTTGTTCCCGAACGACGACGACAACCCGGCCATCGATGTCCACGCCGCCGCCCAGGAGCTTCTCGGCCTTCTTGAAGAGGAGAACCTGACAAATGTCAGCCTTCTCGAACTCCGCCGCACCTCCCACATGTCGGAGCGACGCCGAGCCGAGGCCATCCACGCCGTCAAGACCCATTCCCTCGATTTCCGGAACGCCTATATCCGAGAAGAGCCGGCCCTCATGGCGGCCATCCGCCGGGGCGACCGGGAGGAGGCCCGCTGGCTCCTCAATTCCATCCTCGTCGTTCTCCATTTCCAGGCCGGCGACAACCTCGGCCTGGTGAAAAGCTTTTTCCTGGAAATCGTCACCCTCATGTGCCGGACCGCTGTCGAAAGCGGCTGCGACTCCATGGAAATCCTCGGCAACAACTACGAAGCCTTTACCGAACTGTCCCGCATCACCTCGGACGACGAACTCGGCCCCTGGCTTCACGACATGCTTGAACGGCTCATCGACGCCATCCACAGCCGGCGGAACGATTCCCCCATGGCGCCGCAGCTTCAGTCCGCCGTCGCCTACATGCACGACAACCTCCACCTCGATATCAGCCGCGACGAAGTCGCCGCCGTCGCCCACCTGTCGCCGGCCCATTTCTCCCGCGTCTTTAAAAAGGAAATGCTGGAAAGCTTCACCGATCTCCTGAACCGGATGCGGGTGGACCGGGCGGCGGAGCTCCTCGCCAACACCCCCCGGAGCCTTGCCATGATAGCCCTTGATTGCGGTTTCAAGGACCAGAGCTATTTCACCAAGGTCTTCCGGAAATATATGAGGCAAACGCCCCGGGGCTACCGTTTGCGCCTCGGTTCGGCAAGGGGCCAGGGCGGGAAGAGGACATAAACTCGTAACACCGAATTCACCGAATAGGCGCGGATATGAAATTCCGTCGCCTGTTTCGTCCCGGCCGTTGACTTTGACCGGCGAATCCGGTGTAATTGGACAACTTTTTACTACTCCAAAATTGCCGTCCGGCAGTTTCTCCCGTGCCTGAACCAGTGCACGGAACTGAACCGCCGTACTTTTTGGACTCTCTCCACCCGTCTCCGTGCCGGTATTTCCGGACGGTGTGCCGGTGGCTTTTTTTTATTGAAGGGGCATTCACCATGGCGGAAATGAATCTCGAAGAAGGCATCACGTTTGACGACGTCCTGATGGTACCGCAGCGCAGCGACGTTGTTCCCTTCGAAGTCTCCACAGCCACCCGGTTCTCCCGGAATATCGAGCTGAACATCCCCATCGCCTCCGCCGCCATGGACACGGTCACCGAAGGCCGCCTCGCCATCGCCCTGGCGGAACAGGGCGGCATCGGCATTATCCACAAAAACCTGCCGCCGCTCCGGCAGGCCAAGGAGGTGGAGGATGTCAAACGGTCGGCGAACGGCATCATTTCGGACCCGGTCAAACTCAACCCGGACGACGCTGTCGGCCTGGCGAACGAAATCATTTCCCAGAGGAAACTGTCCGGCATCCCCATCGTCACCGAAGACAACCGGGTGGTCGGCATCCTCACCCGCCGCGATCTCCGCTTCCAGCACGACGACAATGTCCGCATCAAGGACGTCATGACGAAGGACCACCTGGTCACCGCCCCGCCAAAAACCACCCTCGACGTCGCCAAGGACCTGTTGTTCAAGAACAAGATTGAAAAACTCCTCCTCGTCGACGACGACGGCCGCCTCCAGGGCCTTATCACCATGCGGGACATTACCAATTTCGACCGCTATCCCCTGGCCGCCCGGGACAAGCGCGGCCGCCTGCGGGTTGGCGCCGCCGTCGGCGTCAACGACGACGAGCGGGTTAGCCTCCTTGTCGAGGCCGGCGTCGACGTCCTCGTCGTCGACACCGCCCACGGCCACAGCCAGAACGCGGTGGACGCGGTCAAACGCTATAAAGGCCATTACGGCCACCTGGTCGACATCGTCGCCGGGAACGTCGCCACCGAAGAAGGCGCCCGCGAACTCATCGAGGCCGGCGTCGAAGCCGTCAAGGTCGGAATCGGTCCCGGTTCCATCTGCACCACGCGGGTCATCGCCGGCATTGGCGTGCCGCAGATGACCGCCATCTGGGCCGCGGCCCGCGCCGCCAAGGGGACGGACGTCCCGATAATCGCCGACGGCGGCATCAAGTATTCCGGGGACATCGCCAAGGCCATGGCGGCCGGGGCCCAATGCGTCATGATCGGCTCCCTCCTCGCCGGCACGGACGAAGCGCCGGGCGAACAGATTCTCCACCAGGGGCGCATGTACAAGGCCTACCGGGGCATGGGCAGCCTCGGGGCGATGAGCCAGGGAACGAGCGGCGACCGCTACCGCCAGGGGAACCGACCGGCCGACAAACTGGTCCCGGAAGGCATCGAAGGCCGGGTGCCGTCGAAAGGCCCCCTGGAACCGTTCATCTACCAACTGGTCGGCGGCCTCAAGTCTGGCATGGGGTATTCCGGAGCGAGTACAATTGAAGAACTCCAGGCCAAGGCCAAGTTCATCCGCATCACCCAGGCGAGCCTCCTGGAGAGCCATCCCCACGACATTACGATTACGAAGGAAGCGCCGAACTACCGGCTTGATTAACGCCTGTTCGAAAACGCCGTCACGGTTCTGAAAGTGTACAGTTCCCCGAAAGGTGCGCCACCATGCGGAGCGCTCTCGACATCCTCCAGAAACTCCCCGGCACAGCCATCCTCTGTGTCGGCGACATCATGCTCGACAACTTCATTTACGGCGACGCCACCCGCCTGTCGCCGGAGGCGCCCATCCCGGTCGTGACGGTGAAGCGCACCCTGTCGATGCCGGGCGGCATGGGGAATGTTGTCCGGAACCTCGGCGAGGTCGGCATTCTGCCCCTCGCCACCAGCATCACCGGGGACGACGCGAACGCCCACAAGCTCACTGAACTGTTTGTTCATTCCGGCTGGCTCCCGCCCATTATGATCCGTGACCCGGAACGGCCGACCATTGTCAAGACCCGCATCATCGCCGGCGGCCAGCAGATTGTCCGCTTTGACGAAGAGGTGAGCCGCGCCATCGGCCCGGAACTGGAGCGGAAACTGGCCGAGGCCATCCGCCGACATCTCGGCAGCGTGCGGGCCATCGCCATTTCCGATTACGGCAAGGGCATTGTCACGCCCGGGCTGGTCGCGGAAACGGTCACGGCGGCACGGGAGAAGGGAATTCCGGTGGTGGTCGATCCAAAAGGCCGCGATTATTCGAAGTACGCGGGTGCGACAGTCGTGACGCCGAACCGGAAGGAATTGTCGGAAGCGGTCGGCCGCGACCTCCTGGACTCCGACGACATCGCCGCCGCCGCCACCGAAATCCTCTCCGGCCATGACATCGCCAATCTTCTGGTTACCCGGAGTGAACAAGGCATGACCCTCGTCTCCCGGGACGGCGCCGGGACGACGGCGACGACATTCCCGGCCCTGGCCCGGGAAGTGTCGGATGTCAGCGGCGCCGGCGACACGGTGGTCGCGATGGTGGCGGCGGCGTTGGCGGTGGGCGCCCCCTTCGTCCTCGCCGCCAAACTGGCGACGTTGGCCGCCGGCGTCGTCGTCGGCAAAATAGGCACCGCCGTCGCCTACCCACACGAAATCGAAGCCGAAGCGGAACGGTGGGATTTTACGTTTCCGGCGTAATGTCCAGTCACTCCCTAAAGTCATACACCTTGATGATGGTGCATGGTGCTGTATAATGAATGGTAGGAAGAAACATTTATTTGGAGGAAAAAATGACCACGAAAGACTACGTTCAGTTAGATCCGTGGGAAATTTGGCCTGACGGAGTAATACCGGCGGAGGGTAGTAGGCCGGAAGTTAGATTGCGGACTCCTGAAGAAGGAAGAGCCTGGCTGAAGAAAATGGCGGATTTACGCAAGAAATACGGGAGAGTTGAAGGAGTGTCAATAGTAGATATCATTCGTGAGGAAAGGGACGAGCGTTGACGAAACCATTGGCTTATCCCGATACCTGTGTTTTAGTGCCACTTTTTTTTGAAGAAAAAGGGACCCATTTAGCTGAGGAGGTCCTTATTGAGTTCACAAAAAGTGGTACTAAGCCATTGCTTATTTCGGAATTAACACGTCTGGAATTTTGTTCGTCCATTGCAAAATTATATCGAAATCACCTGCTGGTTAAAGAGCAGGCAAATGACATTATCGACGTCTTCGAGATTACGTACTGCTCCGAAATTATACCATTAAGACCAATACATTTTCATATGGCCCATCAGTGGATTAGGGAAATGACCTCCTCTTTGCGCACTTTTGATGCGCTCCACCTGGCCATGGCACAAGAAGCCGGTTGTACGCTTATTACTGCGGATAAGCAATTGGCGGCAGCGGCGGCACTTATGAACGTCGAGCACTATTTCCTGCCTCGACCGTAGTGGACCCCACCGAATTCCTATAAACAGAATCTTACCAATTACATCACCGAAGCATACAATTTCGACTCGCGCTGAAGAATCCGGTACTTCGGCTGGGCGTCGAGAATAATCTTCGTCATCACCTCCGGGTCGTCCGACAGGTGGTAGGTGCACAGGCTTAACTTCGGCGCGAAGGTCCGGAGCACTTCCGTGGCGCCGAGAAGCAGCCGCCGTTCCGATCCTTCAATATCGGCCTTGATAAAATCAACCCGTTCTATGCCGCGTTCACGGACGTATTCGTCCAGGGTGACGGCCTGGACGACTTCGACCGGATTGTCATTCTTCATATCGCCCTGCAGATCTTCCACCCGCCGGCTGGCGCCGAGGTTTTCCTGGAACGAGACGAAGCGGAGTTCTTCCCGGCGGTCGGACAAGGCGTAGGGAATGATTTCAATGTTCCCGTTCAACGCGGCGTTCTTCTCCAGGTACGTTTCACGAATATACTGGATTGGTTCGAAGGCGAGGACGCGGCAGCCGGCATGGGCGGCGACGGCCGAGAACATCCCCATGTTGGCACCGGCATCGACGACGATGTCGCCCTCTTTGAGGCAGACGTCGCCGACTTCATACGGTCCTTCCATGCCGAATCCGCGCAGCAGTTCGTAATGGCCGGCGCCGAGAAGGGAGAAGAATGTCGATGAATTCGACGGCGAGAAGCTTTACCTCTTCTTCGCTCCGGGGCTCGATCAGGCGGACGCCGTTAAAGTCGAAATAGCCGTCTTTTTTCCACGCTGTGATTTTCTCATAGAAGAGTTTGTAGTTGTACTCGACATCTTCGGCCGACAACCCGAGGATCTTCCGCGCCCGCTTTTTCCCGAAGAACAGGGCCATATCGGCGACGCGCTTTTTCGTGATGAGATACGGCAAATGGGCGCGAAGATACTTCGCGAGCGGCGCGTCGAACGTCCCGTCCCGGAGACCTTCCTCAATTTTTCGCCGCGCAATGGGCGCCAGTGTCCGTCCCCGGCTTAATCGGTTGCCGGCCAGGCGGTCCTTGAGCTTTTTGATAAATCCCATTCCGCCTCCTCATCCATTCAATCAAGAGCGAGGGACACACCGGGGAAATCACCCCCGGTCGCCACGCCATGCAAAAGCGCCGGCCTTAATTCACAAAAAGAATGGTAAAACAAAGCCACGTTTTTGTGGAGAAAAAAGCGCATTGGAAGTACTTCTTACGCCTGATTCGAATAAAAAAACCGGCCCAAAAAAAGCACCCAGAGGAAATATCTTCCCCTGGATGCGGATTGAAATTCACACTGGAACTCCCGAACCACCGTTACTTCACATACGGCGCCATCTTTTCAATCGCCTTCTTGGCAATCGCCTTCGGGTCCTGCTTATTGAAATCGTGGTTGAAGATTTCAATCGACGCGACGCCGTTGAAGCCGATCCGTTTCACTTCCACGCAGATGTCCTCCAGCGGGATGACGCCGTCGCCGGGCATGACCCGGTCGTAGTCGCCGATTTCCGCCTTCGGCTTATCCACGAGGTCGTTCATGTGGAAGACGGCCAGAGCCTGGACCGGCAGAGCGGAAATCTCCGCCAGCGTGCTCGAGCCGGAGTAGAAGTGGGCGGTATCGATGGTGATGCCGGTATTGAGGCGATTCGCCGCCTTGACGACGGCCCAGGCCTGCGAGACGGTTTGGACCGAGGCCCAGGGAAAACCGAGGAATTCGAAGGACAGGCTGATTTTCCGCTTCCAGGCGATGTCGGCCTGTTTCGCGAAGGAGGCGGCGGACTTTGTGATGATTTCGTCCCACGACTTGCCGTCGTGGCCGCCCGGGCAGGCGACAATCCACGGGCAGTCGATGGCGGCGGCCAGTTCCGTGAAGCGTTCCGTTTCCTTCATCACCCGCGCTTCGCCGGCGGCGTCCTGCATCGTCGACATGCCGATGGCGTTGATGGTCCAGGGTTTGACGCCGCACTGGCGCATAAGCGCCTTCAGGTCGTCGAAGGAGTGGTCCTTCAGGTAGTCCTCCATCTTGTCCGAGCGGAGTTCGACGACCTCGTAGCCGCATTCACCGGCGACGCGGATGTCTTCCTCGAGGGTGCACTTCTCGGTGGTGGCGCCGTTGATTCCCAAAAACATGCTTTCTCCTTTACGAAACTGTTTGAACAGCTTCACGACATGAATGCGGCGAAAAAACGCCGACGGACAAAACGTTCTTCCCTAAATTTCCCAATGAGCGGCACGGTCGGCGTCAGTATACGGAAGTCGGAGCGAAAAGGGAAGAGGCTTTGTCGAATTTTTTTCACAAAGAAACGAACTTTACGTACAGCCTCGTTAGTACCGATGAATTGTGCCTGTTTTACCCATTCCAAATGAAAGTAACGTCGTTCCGATGGATTGTAACCGCCCGCCGCCGGCATCTTCGCGTCCACTGGAATATCTTCCCTCTTGCCACGGTCGGGAGAGGGAAATACACTATCCGGCATGCACCGCCGCCCGGCGCGCCAAGCGCCAATCACGACCGACGATTCCATACTCACTCCACAATAACTTTCGACGCGCCTCCGTCCCGCCACATCGGCGCGGAGGTGGACTTGAACCGGACGATTCCTACCGTCCGGCAGACAAAAAGGGGAATTAGAATGGAGCATGCCGCATATTTAGGATTTATCCCGCCGTTTCTCGCCATCACCCTCGCCCTCGTCACCAAGGACGTCATCTTCTCCGTCTTTCTCGGTATCGCCTCCGGCGCCCTTATCCATGCCGGCGGCGACCCGTTCGCCGCTCTTATCCACGTCACCGACCTCTTGGCGGACAAGGTGGCGGACGAATGGAACATCCGCATTTTCCTGTTCTGTGGTCTTCTTGGCGGCCTGGTCGGCCTCCTGAGCCGGGCCGGATCGGCCCGCGCCTTTGGCCAATGGACAGCCAAATTCATCCAGGGCCGGCGGAGCGCCCAACTGTTCGCCTGGATAATGGGCATCCTCATTTTCATCGACGACTATTTCAACTCCCTCGCCGTCGGGTCGGTCATGCGGCCGATCACCGACCGGCGCCAGGTCTCACGGGCCAAACTGGCCTATATCCTCGATTCGACGGCGGCGCCCATCTGCATCCTCATGCCGATATCGAGCTGGGTCGTAACAATCATTTCCCAGATTCGCGGTTCGGCCGGGTTCGAGGAACTCGGCATGACGGAAATGAGCTTTTTCGTCCGCCTCATTCCGTACAACCTCTACGCCCTCTACGCCCTCATCATGGTCTTCCTCATTTCCACCACCAACCGGGACTTCGGACCGATGGCGGACTCGGAACGCCTCGCCGCCGAAGGCATCAAACTTTTCAATGAAGAAAAATACGGTCCCGCTCCGGGACAACTCGACATGCACGACGACGCCAAGGGCGCCGCCTGGTTCGACATGGTGGTGCCGATGGTCGTCCTCATCCTCGCCTGCATCGTGGCCTTCCCTCTGACAACGTACATGGCGGCGGAAGAAGGCGAAACAATGGCCCTTCTCGACGCTTTCAGAAACGCCGACGCTTCCAAGGCCCTGTTCTACGGGATTATTTTCAGCCTGGTGGTGTCGTACCTGTACTTCCTCGGCCGCGGCATCCTTGGGATTAAAATGGCGTCCGAAGCCATCATCGACGGCGTCAAGTCGATGGTGCCAGCCCTGGCTATTCTCATGCTGGCCTGGACCATCGGCCATATCATTTCGAAGCCGATGTCCGAAGGCGGACTCGGACTGCCGCTGTACATCGACGAACTTATTCGGGCCAATTCGTTCCCGCTTTGGTTCCTGCCGTTCTGCGTCTTTGCGATTTCCTGCCTCATCGCCTTCTCCACCGGCACCAGTTGGGGCACGTTCGGCATCATGATCCCGATTACCCTGCCGACGGCCATGAGCCTCGGGAAGGCCCAGAGCCTTGATCCGGAAGGCATCCTCCATATCGCCCTCATCAGCGTCGGCGCCGTCCTCTCCGGTGCGGTGTTCGGGGATCATTCGAGTCCAATTTCCGACACGACAATCCTGTCGAGCGCCGGCGGCGGCTGTCCGCACCTGGAGCACGTCGCCACCCAGTTCCCCTATGCCATTTTCGTGGCGTTCTGTTCCGGCGTCGGCATCATTGTCGGCGGCTATACGCTGAGTCCGCTGGCCGCGTTTATCGCCACCTCGATAATTTTCTTCCCCGGCTTCATGTTTATTACGAAAAAAGATCCGGAGGGGAATCCCCGGTTCAGCGGCATGTCGTGGCGACGAAGTAAGGACTGAAAAATCGGTCAAAACCGGATGCGGCGCGACAACGGGTTACGGCGCCGCCGAACCCGATGGGCAGTTAACGGAAAGCCAGACAAGAGGAGACATCATGGCGGACATCTATGGAAAATCCCTGAGCCGCGAGGACCTGCTCCGGCGCGTCGGCAACATCAACCAGGTGGGCGGCATCCGGGAATACGCCTACACGAGCGGCCGCGCCGCCGGCACCAGGGCGGTGGAAATCAACACCGGGCTCATCACCTTCGAAATCCTTCTCGACCGCTGCCTGGACATCTCCCACGCCAGTTATCTCGGCGTGCCCTTTGCCTACATATCGAAGTCGAACATCCGCCACCCGAGTTATTATTCGAAAATTGATCCGACCGGTTTCCAGGACAATTTCTTCGCCGGCGCCCTGACGACCTGCGGCCTCCACAACGTCGGCGGCGCCGCCAGCGCGGCCGGCCGCGATTACCAGCTCCACGGCATCGCCTCGAACATCCCGGCGGAAAAGATCTCCGTCCGGGAGGAGTGGGACGGCGACGACCTTGTCTTCACGGTGGAGGGGGACATCCACCACAGCGCCTTCTACCACGAGGACACGGTTATCCATCGCCGCATCACCACCCGTCTCGGCAGTCCGTTCATCGACATCCACGACCGGGTGGAAAACCGCGATTTCGCCCCCTGGCCGTGCCTCCTTCTCTACCACTGCCAGTTCGGCTTCCCGTTCCTGACGAAAAGTTCCCGCCTCATCACCTTGCCGATTCTCGAGACGCGCCCGAGAAACGCGGCGGCGGAGGCGGAGATGGACCGCTTCGACTCGTTCGACGTCCCGACGGACGGCCGGGATGAGGTCTGCTACTACCACACGCTGAAGTCCGACGCCGCCGGTCACGCCGGCGCCGCCATCTTCAACCCGAACCTGGGCCAGGACGGCCTTGGCGTCCTGGTCCGCTACGGCACGGAGACGCTGCCCCGGATGGTCCAGTGGAAGATGCTCCGGAGCCGCGAATACGTCTGCGGCCTCGAACCGGTATCGACCTGGCTCGACGACCGGACGCCGGAGATGATGCGGGAGTCAAACCTGAAACCGCTCGAAACGCGCGACTTCTCCCTGCAACTCGGCGTCCTCCCGGGCGAGGAGGCGATACGCCAGCATCTCAATTCCTGAAAAGCCTCCGAAAATACGGAGAAGGAAAAACCATGGTACGGCTTCGCGCGTGTTGGACATCCTTGCCGAGCAAGGCAAGACGAAATATTGGGTGTATAAACAACTGAATATGAGTTACCAGAATTTCAATCGGATGGTGAATAACGAAACGAAATCAATACGGTATGAAAATATCGAAACCTTGTGTCTATTACTCAACTGTACCCCGAACGATCTCTTCGAATTCGATTTCGAGTTGCCCGCATTGTCCAAGGCGAAGAAATCGAAATGAACGGTGTGGCACTTTAAGGATCGTAGTTATCCAGTAAAAAGGGACTGCCTCCGCAGGCAGTCCCTTTACTGTTTCGTGTCATAAAATCCGGCTGGGGGTCAATCCCCGCCGCAGGCGGCGCATTCTTCTTCCCCGACCGCCGCCATCGGGCAGGCGCCGCACTTCTTGTCGTGTTCGGCCAGCTCGTGGGCGAAGGAATTCGCCGTCCGGCACAGCATGTCGAAATGCGGGCCGATGATGTCCTCGGCTCCTTCGTGGGTGCCGAACAACCCGTGTTTCTCGACAATGTTCCGGAGAATGTGCGGGTGGTCGATCTGCGGGCACGGCCGCCGCCGGTCCTCGTCGAACGGCGCCTTCGAGCGCATTTCCTTGAAGGCGTCGGAGCGGAGGCATTCGCCAAGAGTCTTTTCGTGGACCGAATCCTTGGCGAAGTGGACAAAAACGCACGGTTCGACATAGCCACGGGCGGTGACGTGGGCATATTTCCGGCCCCAGGCGATGCAGCCGTCCACCGAGTCGCCGTCGTTCCAGAAGTCGAAGACGAGGAGCGGCTTCCGCTTCCGGGCGGCAAGGATTTTTTCCCGGCGTTCGACCCGCTGCTTGCCGGTCGGCACCAGGGACATGTCCGGTTCCCGGCCGATGGGGATATACTGGAAGACCCAGCCGAAAGCGGCGCCGTGGGCGATCATTTCGTCCATGAACTCTTCCGAGCAGGCCGCGTCGTGGTTGGCCTTTGTATGGGTCAGGCTGTAGCCGAAGAGGACGCCGTTCTTGGTCAGGCGGTCCATGGTGGCGAGAATGCGCTGGTGGGCGCCCTCGCCCCGGCGGGCATCGGTGAATTGTTCAGAACCTTCGATGGAAATGGCGGGGTAGATGTTCCCGAGTTCGCCGAAGCGCTTCGCCATGTCCTCGTCAATGCGTTGGCCATGGGTGTAGACCATGAAAAACATGTCGTCGAATTCTTTGGCGATTTCCTCGAGGTGCGGCCAGTAGGTCGGTTCGCCGCCGGAGACGGCGATAAAGTGGATGCCCATTTCGTCCCGCGCTTCCCGGAGGATTTCCCTCACCTTGTCGACGGAGAGGGACTGATCTTTCGGGTATTTCCAGGCATAGCAGCCGGGGCAGCGGAGGTCGCAGGCCATCGACGGTGAGATAAGAAGGAAGAAGGGCGGGTTTTCCCCGTATTTTTCCCGGTATTTGGCGCGTTTTTCATCGCCGACGTGGATGGTGGTGAAGAACAGGTTGAAGGCGAGTTTTTGCTGGGTGGCCTTGGAGAGGGACGGAAATTTCCGTTTGGCCATTTCGAAGAATCCGCGGGCGGCATCCACCCGTCTTTCCAGGTCCGCGGCCGATCCGGTATGTTGCTCTGACATCTTTTTAATACCGCCGACGGAAAGCTTGTCCATCATGGAAATGAGCAGTTCCGGCCGGTGTTGCGAGAGAACGGGAAGGAACGTCGACATGCCCCTCCCGACGAGATACTGCTTGAGCGTCGTTAATTTTGCCATTCTGACACCTCCGAACGATCGCGGAACCGGCCCGAACCCCCAGGGGGAATACCCCGTTCAGGCAAGCCGCGCCACTGGTCACTATTAGAACCCCCGGGATCGCCATTGTCAACCAAATTTACCGGGTATTACGTTAAATACTGTTAAAGTTGAGAGTTGCAAGAACGGTGGAACCGCTTGGGACGCACCGACTTGCATGGCAGTGTACACCGTGGGAGCGGGACCGGCGACCGCTTGATGGTATCGTATAGCCGTCCCGAACCGTCTCACGGAACTGAACGACAACGGATAGCAAAACGCGATCAGCGACATGTCCCCGGCGGCGCGGCCGGTTCGCCTCTTCTCACCCATGTTTATACTGTCACCTTTTCGCCATACCCTCCACGTCAACACTTCCTGATTGCGTCGATGTGGTCATCGGCGTATGGTTATCAGTAAGGTGGCATGCCAGAGAATGCACGTGAAATCACCGCTTGGAGGGTCATCCATGCACCACAGGGAACGTGAAAGCCTTGGTTCGCGACTCGGGTTCCTCTTCATTTCCGCCGGTTGCGCCATCGGGCTCGGCAATGTCTGGCGTTTTCCTTACATTACCGGTGCCCACGGCGGCGGCGCCTTTGTCATCCTCTACCTCGTCTTCCTTATTTTTCTCGCCCTCCCGATTATGGTGATGGAATTCGCCGTCGGCCGGGCGTCGAAACAGAATATCGGCGGATCGTTCAGGAAACTCGAACCGCCTGGCACCTACTGGCACCTCCACGGCTACACCGGCATTATCGGTAATTACCTCCTCATGATGTTCTATACCACCGTCGCCGGCTGGATGATGGCCTATTGCTGGTACACGGCGTCCGGGCGGCTGGCCGGACTCGATGCCGACGGCGTCGGCGCCTTCTTCGGCGGCACCCTCGAGAACCCGGGCGTCCAGGCCGGCTGGATGGTGGTTGTCACCATTCTCGGGATGGCGGTATGTTATGTCGGGCTGCGGCGCGGTGTCGAGACGGTGGCGAAGATTATGATGAGCGGCCTCTTCATCCTTCTTATCGCCCTCGCTCTCCGGGCCGTCACCCTGCCGGGCGCCGAGGCGGGCATATCATTTTACCTGATGCCGGACTGGAACCGCCTTATTGACAGCGGCCTCTGGACCAGCGTCTATGCGGCGATGGGGCAGGCGTTTTTTACCCTGTCCATCGGTATCGGGTCGATGGCGATTTTCGGCAGTTACATCCCCCGGGACTATTCCCTGACGAAGGAATCGGTGACGGTGATGATCCTCGACCTCGTCGCCGCCCTCCTAGCCGGCCTCGTCATCTTTCCCGCCTGTTTCGCCTACAACGTCAATCCGGGCGGCGGACCAGGCCTCGTCTTTGTCACCCTGCCGAACGTCTTCAACAATATGGACGGCGGCCGCCTCTGGGGCTTCCTGTTTTTCCTCTTCATGACCTTCGCCGCCCTCACCACCGTCATCGCCGTGTTTGAAAACATCGTCTCCTACGCCATCGACGTCTGGCATTTTTCCCGGAAGAAATCCGTCCTTCTGAACACCGTCCTCATGCTCATCCTTGGCCTGCCGTGCGCTTTCGGGCCGAACCTCCTGGCGTCGTGGCAGCCGCTCGGGCCCGGGACCGGCGTTCTCGACCTGGAGGACTTTATTCTGTCGAACAATCTCCTGCCTCTTGGCTCCCTCGTCTACCTCCTTTTCTGCACCAGCCGCTACGGTTGGGGCTGGGACAATTTCATCGCCGAGGCGGACCAGGGGAGGGGCATGAAGTTCCCACAAGCCATGCGGAAATACTTCACCTACGTACTGCCATTGATCATGCTTCTCATATTTATTCAGGGCTATATTGAAAAGTTCTTTTCGTGAAGTACGATGCATCGACCGCCAATACGATCGCCTGAAAACGAAGTGCTTCAGAAGGACCATTTATCTCTCCAGAGAGCTGAAGGCCAGGCCACTGAACAGTCATTGGAGCCGGTATGCACGGTCCCTCGGCAGATGCCAAACACCCGATGGAAGGGTTCCCGCAGGTTTGTTTTATAAAGAATACGGTTAGGAATCCAAACATCGTCATTGGTGACTACACCTATTACGACGATCCGGAGGATTCCGAGGGTTTTGAACGAAATGTACTCTATCATTATCCGTTTATCGGTGACAAGCTGGTTATCGGCAAATTTTGCGCATTGGGAAAGGGCGTGAAGTTTATAATGAACGGCGCCAATCACCGGATGTCCGGGCCTTCCACCTACCCATTCAATATTTTCGGGAATGGCTGGGAGAGCGTTACGCCGACGATTTCGGAACTGCCGTACAAGGGCGACACGGTAATCGGCAATGACGTGTGGATTGGGTACGACGCCCTTGTTATGCCGGGTGTCCGCATCGGTAATGGCGCCATAATCGCCTCGCGCTCGGTGGTGACGCGGGACATCGACGCCTATGCGATTGCCGGAGGAAACCCCGCCACGGTACTAAAACACCGATTCCCCGAGGATGAAATCGACCTCCTGGAACAGGCGGCATGGTGGGACTGGCCTGTCGAAAAAATCACCGCTCATCTGGCGATTATCACTTCCGGTACGGTCAGGGAAATATGGGACTGCCGGTAGCGCGAATAGGTGTGGCCAGGCGAGAACCGGGTCAACCAGGTGGCTTTCGGTAACGCCAGCCGGATGTGGCCACTGCACGATCTTTGGATGAAACGTTCGGGTACTATGCGGAAAGGGGAAAGCCTAATGAAAAAGCTCATCAACAACCCCGCCACCGTCGTCGACGAATCCCTGGCCGGCTTCCAGGCCGCCCACGGCGATCTCGTCGTCGTGTCGACAGATCCCGTCTATGTCCGCCGGCGGGAGCCGAACCGGGACAAGGTCGCCGTCATTTCAGGCGGCGGCAGCGGCCACGAACCGCTCCACAGCGGCTATGTCGGCTACGGCATGCTGGACGCCGCCTGCCCGGGGAATGTCTTCACGTCGCCAACGCCGGATCAGGTCGACGCCGCCGCCCGGGCCGTCGCCGGTTCGCCCGGCGTCCTCCTCCTTGTGAAAAACTATACCGGCGACGTCCTCAATTTCACCATGGCCGCCGACCTCCTGGAAAGCGACATGCCGGTGAAAACCGTTGTCATCGACGACGACGTCGCGGTCAGGGACAGCACCTTCACCGCCGGCCGCCGGGGCGTCGGCCTCACCGTTCTTATGGAAAAGCTCTGCGGCGCCGCCGCCGAACGCGGGGACGACCTCGATGCCGTCGCCGCCGTCGGGGAATTGGTCAAGGCGAACGGCCGGTCGATGGGCCTGGCTCTGACGTCCTGCACCGTGCCGGCCGCCGGCGGCCCGACCTTCGACCTCGGACCGGACGATATCGAACTCGGCGTCGGCATCCACGGCGAGCCCGGCCGCGAACGCTGTCCCATGCGGCCGGCCGACGAACTGGTCGACACCCTGTTCAAGGCCGTGGCCGACGATATCCCGTTCGCCTCCGGGGACGACTGCATCGTCATGGTGAACGGCCTCGGCGGAACGCCCTTGATGGAATTGTATCTTTGCTATAATCGCCTGGTTGAACTGTGCCGCCAGCGCGGCTTCACCATCGCCCGCTCCCTGGTCGGGAACTACATCACCGCCCTCGAAATGCAGGGCCTGTCCCTGACCATGCTCCGGGCCACGCCGGGACTCCTGTCCCTGTGGGACGCGCCGGTCCATACGCCGGCGCTCCGTTGGGGCTTGTAGGCCGGGCTGCGGAGCGGTCAACGCCCAAAAGAGTGGAAGAACGTTCAAAGAGGATCAGGCGGTGACAACCGCCGTTACAATGGAGCCGCCCATGTTCACGCTGACCCTGGCCAAGCACTGGATCCAGAACCTCGCCAAGACCTACGAGGACAACCAGACCGTCCTCACTGAACTCGACGCCGCCATTGGCGACGCCGACCACGGCATCAACATGGTGCGCGGATTCGCCGCCGCCAAGACCGCACTCGACACCCACCCG